>JAPPBX010000063.1 GCA_026702755.1 Candidatus Poribacteria bacterium
TGAAGGATACCCAGTATCCTGACTTTTGGCAACTATTATTTATGAAACACCCTCAATTAATTAGACATTGTGGAAGGCGAGGTTACAAACCTCGCCAGCGAAGGAGAGGTGTTTTGTGGGATGTAAAATCCTCAAAAGTTCTAAGTGCTTTTCCAAAGCTGCCTATTCACTCAAGGAGATCCTTCCATGTTTGGACGAGAAAAATTCTCAGTTGTCGTATGTGTGTTGTATCTTATATCCTGCACCTTTTATCTTTCCTCGATTAGTTTTGCCCAAGACGAACAGATCATTGAACGCTACAAACTAATGCTCAGTCGCAATCCGAAAGAGGGGAGTACGTTTGATCGACTCTACCAGTTTTATCTGGAAGGGACGGGTTTAGATGCTATGGTAACCGACTATCAAGCGGAGGCACAAGCCAAACCGGACGATTCAAACGTTCAACTCATCTTGGGACACATCTACAAACGTCTTGGAAAGGACCTTGAGACTGTTGCAGCGTATCAACGCGCTGTTGAGCTTGCTCCGAACGATTATTACGCGCATTTCGCGTTGGGACAGATGTATGCAACGTTGCGGCGGCACGAAGAGGCGATCGGTGCGTTGACGAAGGCAGCAGAATTGTCGGAAGAAACACAGGCGGCATCTCCTGAAGAGTTGATGGATGTATATAAAGCACTTGGGCGCGCCTACTTCAGTCGAGACCGGGTGGACGAAGCAATTGCGGCGTGGGGAAAAATCCCTGAACTTGATCCGGAAAACATCTTTTCCCGTATTGAACTCGCGGATCTTTTCCGAGAGCAGGAACTCTATGATCAGGCAATCGCACAACATGAAGCGATTATTCAACTTAAAACAGAGGATCCATATCGGATCTGCTTGAGTCGTCGAGAAATTGGGAACATTCACGAGGCAAAAGGCGATTATGAGGATGCCATTCAAAGTTACGATACTGCGATGGCTTTAACAGCACCGGGCAATTGGCTGCGGAAAGATCTTCAACACCGCATTATCGGTATTTACGCCGCTGATGGCAATTGGGAAGGGCTGATTGCGCACTATCAACAGAAACTTGAGGACACACCGAACGATCCCGAACTCATCGGTCTGCTCGCTGCCGCATACATTGAGAACCATCAATTAGATGAAGGTATCACTACATATCAGAAGGCAGCAGAACTCGCCCCGACAGACGCTGGAATCCGATTAAATTTAATCACCGCCCTCCGCAGTGCTGAGAAATTTGAAGACGCAGCAACTGCTTATGAATCCCTCAGCGAGCAACAACCTGACGATTTCGGCATCTACCGCGAACTCGGCGAGTTGTACTTGCAGTTGGAAGATGAAAGCAAGGCAAGGGCAACATATCAGCGGATGCTTGACCGAGACCCCGATAACGCAGGAACACACCTTATCCTCGCCGAAATTTATGCTGGAAATGACTGGATAGACGATGCCATCGCAGCATACCAAAAAGCGATTTCCGTTGACCTCAACAATCTTGACTATATTGAATTTTTCGGCGAATTCTACTTCCGTCAGGGAAACCGTCAAAAGACTGTGGAGACGTGGAATCAACTGGTTGCAGGTGACAAAGCAACTGCTGAGAACTATGACCGATTGGCGAAGTTACTTGATGCCAAGGATTTTCGCACCGAAGCCATCGCTGCGAGTCGGGAAGCGGTTACGTTGATGCCCGATGCCTATCGTTATCGTGAAGCACTGGCGCAGCGGCTCACAGAGACGAAGAACTACGACGAGGCATTGGCAGAATATGCTGAGGCGGAGAAACTCGCACCCAACGAATTCTTCGCTGAACAGATGGCTGACCAGCAAATCGAAATCTATCGGCGGCAAGGGACGCTTGTTGGAAAAATTGAGGCATTGGAGGCGGAACTTAACAAGCAGGAAATTGCTCCGGCTGATGCCTTTACCCAACAGAAGCAGCTTGCCAAGATGTACCTCAAGTTGGGTAATATTACCTACGCAATTGAAGTGCTTTTGAAGACGAAAGCACTCCAACCCGATGATATACTCATCAACCGTTGGCTTGCGGAGGTCTATACCCGACAGGGTTTGCGCGATGAAGCGGATGCTATCTACGCACATTTGATTGAAGTTGATAGTGCGAATGCGCGGGAATACTATGCAAACATTGCGCGCGCCCATCTGGCAATTATGGATTTTGATACTGCGACAGACGCAGCGAAACAGGCAGTGGCGCACAGTCCCCGCAATCCTGAAGGACATCAGATGCTCGCGTTGATCGCTAAGCAGCTTGGCAACTATGAAACCGCTGTTGACAGCCTCAAGCAGGCGATTCGCCTTCGACCAGAAGCGACCGATATACGTTCTGAACTGGCAGAGGTTTATAAAATTTCGGGGAATCCCCGACAGGCGATTGAGCAGTACTGGCGGTGCTGGGAGTTAAGCGAGAGTGTGAATGATAAACTTGCATTCGTCAAACCGCTCTCTGAGATATATTACGATTTGGGACGACGCGGTGAGTTAGAAGAAAAGCTGAAACAGATGTCGCAGACGAATACGTTTGGCGTAGGTCCTGTCGTTGCCTTGGCGGAGCTTTATCAGATGGAGGGCGACTTACCAAGCGCACGTTTCCAATTGGCGCGGGCATTAGATCAGGAGCGTGAAAATTCGGATCTGTTGGCACAACTCGTCAAAGTCAGTCTTGACCTTGGTGACACCCAAGAGGCACTCACCTATCAACAGCGACTCGCTAAGGCGCAACCCGATCCGATCCATCAGCAGCGACTCGGTGAGTTACTCTTTGATGTCGGACGCGAACAGGAGGCAATCCAAGCGTGGACAAAATTGCTGCATGCCAAGAATCAACCGCTTGAGGCGGAGATTCGGCTCGCGACTTTGCTGATTCGGCACGGGCTGCTCGATGAAGCGATTTCTGTCCTTGACCGCGCGGCGGAAAAGATAACGGGGACAGATACCCATATTGCGCTATATCAGTTCGGTGCAGCGTTGGTTCAAATGAACGAGTTTGACCGCGCACAACCTCATTTCCAACGGATTCTGGACATGCCCGAACCCCCTAAGAGCACAACACAGAACGTCACTGCGAGTCGTTCAGGGTGGGGTCCTCCTGGAATCAACATACGCAAATTCGATCTCCCGCAGCAACTCATCTGGGATATTCAAGGACAGCCCTTTGGAGGCAGCGGCGGACAGCGGTGGATACCGAAAAGCTTTGAGGAGGCACAAGCCGGTGCACTCGTGCAGTTGACAACAATCGCACAACAGCAGCGGAAATTGACGGAACTGATTGAACAATTTGAGGCAGAGGCGGACGCGAATCCGAAGAACGTCCAGAATCTCGAAACACTGGTGCAGATCTATATCTTGACAGACAACACCGACAAGACGAAAGAAACAATTGATCGGTTGCTTGCTGTATCCCCGAACGATCCTCTCTATCGAAGCCTGCGATTGAGTCGCTCAATGCGGCAGGACATTGATTATGAAACTTTGAAAAAATACCTTGATGAAATAACCGGACTGACACCCGAGGCACGACTCTGGTATATCGCTCAATATGCTGGCGATTTCTATCGTCGTGGATCGAAAGCAGATGCTGAAAAACTGGCGGCAGAGCTTGAGACAGCAGAGATAACCGATCTCGGCACCGGTTCAATGCTGGTGAGTACCCTCGCGCAGATGAACAGGACCGACGCGGCGGAGAGAATCCTCGCGCAACTTCCAATACCAGCACTTCCCACAGGACCCCAGACTTTGACGATGGGACGACCGTCACCTATACAGCAACAGTGGAGCCAATATAGAGGTATCTATCAGAGTCTCGTTAGTGCTTACGTTCGTGCGGAGCAGACAGACAAAGCGGTTGCCCTGCTCTGGACATTCTTTGAGCGAACTAAACCCTACACAGCGAGTGCACGGCGCGTCTCAAACATCGCACGCGCCTCTCACTCCTACAGTGGTTATTCACCGCTTCAATCAAGTTACCCATCGCCCACAACTTACTACGATCAGGGCCGTTTGCAGTATCTCCAGCAGGTTTTCAGCCAGTTGTGGATCGCAAATCAACAGGACGTTTTGTACGCCAAATTGCAGGCTGAGTTGGATGGCGCGAAAGGCAGGGAACGCATCTATCCGGGTTTAGCGTTGAGTTATTGCTATTGGTGGGAAGGACAGCGCGACAAATCAGAGGAAATCCTGTCGGCGTTGCAAAAGGAACTCCCTGATGACCTTACGCTCAAACTCAACACCGTTTTCGTCCTTGTTCAGACGGGACAGCATACGGAAGTGTTAGATTTACTTGAGGAACTTGCCGCGGCAGATCCAAGAAACCGCCATCAGTATTATAACCTCACACTCCAACTCGCCGCACATACAGGGGACACCGTCGCTGTCCGTGAGTTGGTAACAAAGGTACTGAATTCGCCGATCGGTGTTCGGGAACTGCATCAATTCTCGCAAAAACTCCAACAGAGTGGGCTTACGCAGTACGCCATCGCTGTCGCCAAGAAAGCAGCGGTGCTGGCAATGTCACAACGCGATCCAAACTTCCTGATAGATTTAGGGCGCCATTTAGAGGATTTAGGTCGCGGGAAGGATGCAGCGCGTATTGCTGAACGGGCCCTGCGTTTTGCGAACCAACGTGACCGGTACGGTCAGACGCTGTACTCATGGGATTTTCAGCAAGCATCACAAATGGTCGGGCGTTCCAAAGCCATACGGGAGCGCGAACCGCAATTGGTTGCGGCCGTCCAAAATGACCCGGATTCGTTCCAAGCGCGCGTCAAACTGGCGACCTTCTACGAAAGTACCACTCAACTGAAAAAGGCATCGGACGCGTTTGAGGCAGCACTTGAACTGCGCCCTAAGGACAACATGACTCGACAACGGTACGCGCAGATGCTCCAGCGAAGCGGGCAGGCGAAAGAGGCTGTTACCCAATACATCGTCCTCCTCAAAGACAACCCAAATGCGATGGGTTATAACTATTGGGAGGTAATGGAAACCTTCTTCCAGGCAAGCAAGGTTGATGAACTCGTTTCGCTGGCAAAAGAGATGATCGTGCCGTCTGTTGGCAGGAATTTCGGCAACGATTTCGCTCGAAGCGTAGCACGCGAGTGTATGGATAATAACAGAGCCAAAGCGGCGATTGAACTCTATGAAAAGATTATTGAGGTTCAACCTGACCAGACCTATACATATAACGATTTAGCGTCTGCTTACGCTGCTGTCGGTGAACCAGAGAAAGCCATCCAGTTCTTGCGTGAGAAACTAGACCATCTGGATAAGAAACTTACACAAGATTCTTATGCACAAGTCCAAATTGTAACGAAGCTTACCGAGCTTCATAAAACATCGGGTGGAATAGAAACGTTGGTAACGGAATATGAGGCGAAACTCGCTGAGAAGCCGGAAGACCCGGCGTTGCTCTACCTCGTTGCCTCAATGAAGATTGCTGCAGGCGATCTCGAAGGGTCAAAAACATTCGTTGACCGATTGCTTGATGATGATGCCGTATTAGTAAACAGCCGATGGTTGAACAGTCTCGCGGATGCCTATCGAACCGCGAGCGACCGGGACCGTGAACGCCTCCTGCTTGAGACCGCAATTGCAAAGATGAACCCAGGGGATACGTGGGGGCTCTCAGAAAGTTACCAAAAACTCGGCACAGTGTACGCTCGCGAAGACGAGAAGCAGAAAGCACAGGATGCGTTCCGTAAGATGGGAACACTCCGACTGTTGCAAGGGAGGGGTTTCTACGAAAAAGAGCAGATAGCGAACACATACATGCAACACGAAATGTTCGATGATGCCGAAGTACTCTTTAACGAAATCATCAATGATTTCTCAACGCAACAGTGGACGCGAGAGCAGGCGCAGCGGCAGTTGGCGGAGATTAAACGACGACGCGATGGACCCACAACTACAACCCGAACGCCTGAAGAAGTGCCGAAGTTCAACGTTGGAATGCAGCGAACATTAGCGCAGCAACATGCTCGGAGCGGTCAGGTCAAGAAGGCTATTGATATTTACGAGCAGATTGCAAAGGTGATGCCTGAAGACCTTGAATCACAAGCACAACTTGCAAGGCTTTATTCACGCCAAAATAAGCACGATAAAGCAGTTGACATCTGGAGCGCGTTACTCGAAGCGGACCCAGAGAATACGAAGTATCAGGACGGACTTGTTGATACCTACCGAGATGCCGACAAAACCGATGAGGCACTTGAACTCGCGCAGCAATACATTGCATCGGATCCGGAAAGTAGTGTTCACCATGTCCGACTTGCTGAGCTTTACGCTGCTGACGATCAAGTGGATACGGCTATTGACACCTATAAAAAAGCGATTGAACTCGGTACCGGCGATGGAGAGGCATACCTCAAGTTGGCGCAGCTTTATCTCCGTAAAGATGACCTTGACGCGGCAGAAAAAGCGTTTGCGGATGCCATTCAACACACCGGTGAGGAGTGGGAACGACGGAATATTGAACGGCAGCTCATGGATCTCTACCGCCGTCAAGGTAAGTTGGAGGAGATGCTAAAGCAGGCAGAGGAGGTAGGCACGCTGACGCTTGAGATGCAACAGGAGCGCGCCCAAGAGTACCGTAACGCTGGCGAATTGGAAAAAGCCGTCACTGCCTACAAGAAAGCATTGGAGATGACCTCCCAAAGATGGGATCGAAGTAACATCGCTAATGAGCTGCTACAAGTCTACGCGCAACTCGGCGAAAACGACTTGGCAATGGAACTCTATGAAACGCAGTCTCAGTCCCGCTCAACGGGTGTATCAATCCACCACGGTCCGTCAGGTATCAAAGTCATGTTCGGTGGAGATGAGGCACGTGAAACCTTGATTAACGCCTATAAGAATCAAGGAAAACTTGAAGCGTTGACGGACATCTTTGAGGGTAAGCTTGAAGCGGATGCGGATAATCCAGCACTGCTTGAGATGATCGCTGAAATTTATCGGAATGCCGACAATCATGAAAAGACGGCGGAAGCCTATCAGGCACTCTGTAAAGCGCAGCCCAGCAATGTCCGCGGTTTTTACTATGCTGCTGCCGCTCTCTATAAGACGAACCAACCTGAGTTGGCAAAAGAATTGATGGACCAAGGGGAAGTCGCGCTTTCGGCGAACAACCGCAGCGGGGATATGTGGTTCCTCGCGGCACTTGCATCTATCTGTCTTGAAGGGGAAATGTATGACGCTGCCATCAAATTCGTTGAAGATGCGATTGCTGCAAGTTCAAGATTCGGTGGTTTCTCGTCCGGTGTCGGGAATTTATATGGGATTCTTGGGAAGAGTTACTTAGGCACGAAACAGTACGAAGAAGCTGCTAATGCCTATCAACAGGTGGTAAACCTCTCCAGACACAATTATGAGCGGGATCGGGCGGAAGCATCCTTACGCCGGGTACATAGAGAAGGTAACCTTTATGAAAAGAAAATTCCCGAACAGTTGCAGCGGGTTGAGAACAATCCCGACGATCCGGATGCCCACTTCGAGCTTGCTCAAACCTACGAGTGGAGCGGTAAAGTTGACGAGGCAGTTGCGCAATATGAGAAAGTTGTCGAACTTCAACCCGATAACGCTGAGTGGCACAAAAAAATCGGCGACCTCACCCGAAAATCGCGTCAGGGAGACGAAGCCGCGCGCTTAGCGAAGGCGGGTGCTGCTTATGAAAAAGCGATTGAACTTGAGCCGACTTCATATCAATCCTACAGTTCGTTGGCACAAACGCACGTGAAAGCGGATCGGTTATCCGAGGCGGAGGCGGTATACCGTCGCGCCTTAGATGCTTCTCTTGAGGATCACGAATATAGTAGTGCCCTCCGAGGCATCTGGAAGCTGTACGCTGATGCGGATCAAGAGGACAAGGGCCTCGCTGTCCTTGAAGAAGTGAGGTCGGATTTTGACGAAAAAGAGCGCACAAATGCTATGCTACTTGAACTGTTAGGGGATGCCTACAAAGAAGCAGAGGATGCAGAAGAAGCGGACGCTGTATACGCCGAATGGCTGGCGATTCGACAGAAAGAGGTGAATCGGAATCAACGCGAGTGGGACTATCGTCTGCTTGCTGATCAGCTTCTGAGAAAGGGCATCATGCCGGAGGTGGCGTTGGAACTCGCCGAACGCGCCTCACAGATGCGGAGTGATTGGAGTTTCGCCTTAACGTTGGCGGATGCTTATGTCACGAACGACCGGTATGAGGAAGCATTGGAACAATTCAAGCGCGCTATGAACGGTATGAGTCAGAGATACTCAGATACGGGGAGGCGGTTTTGGTCAGGTGTTGCTCAAGCAGGCAAGAATGCCAAGGACGAAGAGCGTTACGTCGAAATGGTGAAGGAACTGGTAAATCTCCCTTCCAGTAATCCGACGACTCAACTACATGCCAATGTAGCATTGGCACAGTTCTATCATGAACGCGATCTCCCTGAGAAGGCGAAAGCGTATATGGATAAAACTGCCTTCATCGCTGAGAATGCGTGGTGGATCATTGGTACGTTTGACAATGCAGACGGAATCGGTTATAATAAGGCTTACATCCCGGAGACCGAGACGCAGTTTGACACAACTGCGGAATACGAGGGTGTAGATGAGCAGGTGCGTTGGAAGAAGCAGGCGGATGATACGTTCGATGGATTCATTGATTTTCGACAAATCCTCGACAAAAACGTCAATTGGAGTACAGCCTACGCTTGGACGACCGTGAACTCACCCGACGAGCGAAAAGCCCAATTCCATTTCAGCAGCGGTGTTCAGGCGAAACTCTGGTTAAACGGCGAAGAGGTCTTTACACATAGTGAATCCCATGACTTCGCGATGCATCAGGATACCATTCCGATAACGCTCAAAGCCGGTGAAAACGGTATTCTTGTCAAAGTTTGTAGTGAGAATACACACGCTTTGGGATTCTATCTACGGCTTACCAATATGGATGGAGAACCCTTTGCGGATTTAAAACTCAGCAGTTCAGAGGAGAATTAACTGGTAGTAGTAAATAATTCTGGGTTTGTAGTGGCGCAATTCACTGCTTTCCCTAAGGCAGGTAGTCTTGTAGGTTGGGTTGAGCGGAACTCAAAAGCAGGATGTGGTGTTACAAATACGCGTGAAGTTTGATAGGTGGTCATATCCACTTAACAACGCAGCGAAACCCAACTTCATACCGCCAGAATCTGGGAAATTTTGCAACAAAGGCGTTGGGTTTCACTCAGTTTCTGTTTGATGTAATGTGTATCGATGGATTTCATTCTCTTTAACTTTTCGGAGATTTGATGGAATCCGTTCAACCCAACCTACGCTGCTAAGGAGACTAAACTTCTGTAGGGATTTAAGTTATAGATGCGGTTTACAACTGCGCTCAAAGAACAGACATACAAAAAGTAAAGAAGGAGAAGCCTCATGGACGAAAAATTAATTCTCGAAAAAATTCGGCACGTCCGTCACCGTCTGAACATTCAACGGTATTTTCAGACCTTCGCGACGTTCCTCTTCTACGGATTTTTGGCGTGTGTTCCGTTAGTTATTGTTGACAGCGTCACGTCCTTTAACGTTCCACCCCTCGTTTTTCTTTGGGTGGTGCTCGGTATTGCTGTGAGTGCCTTTGCGGTTCGCCTCATTCGCCCTGTGAGCCTCTACGAGACGGCGCGGAGAATTGACACAGATGCTTCCCTCAAGGACCGTGTCATAAGCGGCTTGGAACAAATTCAGCAGCGGATTGATGAACCCTTGACGGCTCTGCAACTTCAGGATACCTCTAACAGGTTAAAAGCAGTACCCGTGAAGCAGGTCGCCCGCTACGTTGTCCCGCGCGAGACGAAATTCATTGTGCTCATCGCTGCTTTCCTCGTTACTTTTTCATTTGTTGAATTTTTCGCTCCCTCAGCAACTTCAACGGAGATTGACTTCTCACCGCAAATCGCAGCCGAAGCAGACACGCTGTTGAAACGGATTGAGGAAGTGAAGAAGGAGGCGGAACGGGACGAGGATACGGAGCTTGAGGAGCTCTTGGAAGAGATTGAGAAAAGAGCATTGGAATTGAAAAAACCGCAGATCGCTCCGAAAGAGGCACTTGCCAGAATGACTGAGTTGAGCGCGCTTTTGAAGACGAAGATTGATCCGCTCAAGATGGCACAGCAGCAAGAACTCATGAAGGGGTTAGGGCAACAGTTCATCGGTAATCCCTACCTCGGCGAATTCGGACACCAGTTGAAACGCGGCGATTATCAACAAGCAGCAACGAAACTTGACGACGTAACCAAAGATTTGCCAAAGTCCGATAAGGAGAAACGTCAAAATCTTGCCGATGCGCTCAAACGGGGTGGGAAACACCTCGAAGGTAGCGATCTCGATGGACTTGGAAGCGAGCTGTCAGGAGCAGGCGAAGGTTTGGATGGTGACAATATCGAAGGGGCAAGAGTTCGGCTCCGCGCCTCAAGCAAAAAGATTCGGGATCTCGCCCTCCTTAAAAATAGAAATGTGCGGTTAGCGGAACTACTTTCCGAATGTGAGGCTTGTAAGGCAGGTATCGCTGGGGCTTGTAGTGCCGCTGGAATTAATAAGGCTACGGGATTGGCAAAGGCACTGAGCGTCAGTCCGAGCAATGGGGTAGGCAACACAACATCGGCGAGTCAACTCGGTCAAGTGACATCTCTTGATTCTGTCTTGAATCTTGAACAGATTACGGGTGTCCAAGGAGAGGGTGCTTCGACCGTCCAAACCTCTAAGGCATCTGCAGAAGGACAACAATCCGCTGTGAGTTATAAAGAGGCGTACACGAAGTATCAGAAGCTTTCTGAGGATGTCCTCACCCAAGAACAGATTCCGTTGGGTTATAAGTTTTACGTGAAACGCTACTTTGAATCCATTAAGCCGAGTAGTAAATAGTTATCAGTTATTAGTTATTAGTTAAGAGATATGTTGTGGCACTGGCAGAAAATGTTACCACCACAGAGATTAACTGACGACTGACGACTGGAAACTATACTATAGGAGAAACATGTCCGAACACGCTGAAGAAAAATATGAAGAATTCCGTGAGACTTTCCTGAAAATACAACAAGAGGTTTCCAAACGAATTGTTGGGCAAAAGGAAATCATTGAGGGTGTTCTGATCTGCCTCATGACGGGAGGACATGCACTGTTAGAAGGTGTCCCTGGGTTAGGCAAAACCTTGCTAATCCGAACGCTGCACGAGGTGTTGGACCTCAAATTTTCCCGAATTCAGTTCACGCCGGATCTGATGCCAGCGGACATTATCGGTACCACTGTGGTTGCTGAAGATGAAGAGGGACGCAAGTTCTTTGAATTCCAACCCGGTCCCGTATTCGCCAATCTTATCCTTGCCGACGAAATCAACCGAGCGACTCCTAAGACACAATCAGCTTTGTTAGAGGCGATGCAGGAGAAATCTGTGACCGTTGCAGGACAGCAGCGGGAATTGGATCTGCCTTTCTTTGTTATGGCGACACAAAACCCTTTGGAGATGGAAGGTACCTACCCGTTGCCCGAAGCGCAACTTGATCGCTTCTTTTTCAAACTCAAGGTTGAATACCCAAGCCTTGACGAACTCGACCTCGTTATGGAGCGCACGACGAGACGTGAGATGCCAACTGTTGATAAAGTCTGTGATGGTGCGCAGATCAATATGTTGGAACAGAGTGTCCGGGATATTCTCGTCGCTGAGGACGTGCGTAGGTACGCCTTGCAGCTGATATTGGGTACACACCCCGAAGCAGAAGATGCCCCAGAACTCACCAAGAAGTATGTCCGCTACGGTTCGAGTCCCCGTGGCGCACAGGCGTTAATTCTCGGTGGAAAGGTCCGGGCAATTCTCGATGGCAGGTACAATGTTGCCCGTGAAGACATTCAAGCTGTTGCCTTGCCAAGCCTGCGGCATCGTCTCATCCTCAGCTTTGAAGGCGAAGCGGAAGGGATTGATCCCGATGGCATCATTCAGCATTTGCTGGAAGCGATTGAATGATGAACGATACACAGGCTGCCTTCGACAGCGAATTCCTCAAAAAACTTGAATACCTCTATATCGTCTCCAAAAAGATTTTTGCCGGACGCATCAAAGCGGAGCGGCGGAGTACACGCCGAGGTGTCAGTGTCGAATTTGCTGATTATCGCAACTATACCGCGGGCGACGATTTTCGTTATATTGATTGGAACGCTTTCGCACGTTTGGATGAACTCCTGCTGAAACTCTATGAGGAGCGGGAGGATCTGCACATCTATTTCCTCGTTGATGCGAGTCGGTCAATGACCTACGGCGAATTGCCGAAGTTAACCTACGCGAAACGCGTCGCTGCTGCGCTCGCCTACATCGGTTTATCCAACCTCGACCGGATTAGCATTACCGCCTTCAACAACACGCGTGTGCATCGGCTCCCGACAGAGCGTGGCAAAGGTAAAATTTTCACCGTGCTTGACTTTCTTGAGCAGATTAATGGTACCGGCGAAACGGATTTGGAGAACGCCTTCCACAACTTCATTCATACGACCAAACGCCGCGGGCTTGTCGTTCTAATTTCTGACCTCTTTGATCCGAGTGGGTTTGCAAATGGGTTGAATGTGTTGAAGTTTCAGAAGCATGAACTCTTCGTAATCCAGGTCATTGATCAGAAAGAGGTCACCCCCGACCTACTCGGTGACTATCATCTCATTGACGTTGAAACGGATCGGCTCCGTCAAGTCACTATCAACGAAAATCATATCAAACGGTATCAGGCACTTTTCAAAAAATATTGCGACGATCTGGATTTATACTGCACACAACGCGAAATCAGCCTTGTACGGACGACGACAGAATCACCCTTTGAGGAGCTCATCCTACGCATCTTCAGGATGGGAGGTTTCGTCTCTTAATAGTTGTCAGTTACCAGTTAAGACGCGTGATCGGTCCGATAAAACAGACTGCCACAAGTGACTCTTTAACTCTTTAACTGAAAACTGAAAGGTTTTCGCAGAAAACCGTACTGACAACTGACAACCGTTAAAAAATGAATTTCTTATCCCCGACCTCACTTTTTCTATTTGGGCTGGCTATTCCGATTGTCGCACTGTACATCCTCAGGCTGCGGCGGCGACGCGAACCTGTCTCCACACTGATGTTCTGGGAGGAACTTTTCAGAGAGAGACAGACGACCTCACTGTTTCAGAGACTGAAGCATCTCCTATCGCTCCTGCTGCAGCTCCTGTTTCTGGCACTTTTGGTACTTGCTGTGGCGCGACCGCAGTTCGCGTTTCTAACGAAGTCGGCTCGGCAGCTCGTATTGATTATTGACCGGTCAGCGAGCATGAACGCCGTTGAGGATTCCGAGGGACGCACGCGGTTGGAATCTGCTAAGCAGCGTGCACTGCAAACAGTAGATGGTCTCCGTTTCATGGACGAAATGACTGTGATTAGTTCCCATACGCAACCTGTAATTCACAGTCCATTTACCAATCACCAGAGATCACTGCGGGAGGCGATTAACGCAATCAAGCCAACCGACATCAGCACGGACCTTGAGCCAGCATTTGATTTAGCATCCGCGATTGCCCAAACGAAGCCCAATCCCGAAATCGTTATCTTCAGCGATTTCCAGTCTGTTTCCGAATCGCTGCTTGTTAAACTCAATAGTAAAGTAGAACAGGACAAGGATACCGAAGAACCAGACTCAGAAATCAAGCACCGTCTGGTCAGGATAGGAGAAGCGAAAAATAATGTCGGTATCACGCAGTTCCGCGTCCGAAAGAGTCTCGTCAACCCTTTTGATTACGAAACGCTTTTGCGCGTCGTGAATGCCTCAGAGGAGGAGCGACAGTTCAACGTTGAACTCTATTTCAAGGAGGACCTCTTTGACGTGCGTCCCTACACGCTTGCGCCGGGCGAAAGCAAATCCGAGATTTTTAGCAACTTTACATTTGAAGGCGGAGAACTCAAAGCCGTTTTGGATATTGAAGACGCACTCTCCACGGACAACGTTGCTTATGCGGCACTCCCGAAGCGTGAGCGTATCTCTGTTCTGCTGGTGACAGAGGAGAATCCATTTCTTGAAAAAGCACTCGCCGTTGATGAACAGCTTGATCTCAGCGTTGTCACACCAGCGGCGTATGAATCCTCTGCACCACTTGAAAGCCATGACTCGGAAGGCAAGCGTGCCTATCAGGTCGTCATCTTTGACCGATACAGTCCGCCGACCCTTGGCGATGGAAATTACATGTTTATCTATCCACCGGCTGGTTCTTCATCTTTAGAAACTTCCGGCACGGAACTGAAATGGAACATCGGGGCATCCTTGGAAACACCGATTATCACGGATTGGGAGCGGACACACCCAATTCTACGGCATGTTCATCTTGAGAACGTTCAGATCGGTGAGGCGTATCAGATTACGCCACCGGCGACAGCAGAGGTGCTTGCCCGTTCATTTGAGTCACCTGTGTTGTTTGTTGACGTTGCACCGAACCGGAAAATTGTCTTCGCAGCCATTGATATTCTGCAATCTGATCTGCCGCTTCGCATTGCCTTTCCTGTGATTATTGCCAACACGATTCAGTGGTTTCAACAGCGTACGGGGATCCAAGAATACTATCTCCAAACAGGGGAAGTCCTACAACAGCGGATTGAACCGCTATCGGAAGCGGATTCACCCCAAGACGTGCCGAGAAGTGTAACAATCACGGGACCTGGAGATGAGACGTGGGAGATGCCTATTGAGCAGGGTGAGATACTTTTTGATCAAACGCAACGTGCCGGTTTTTATGAACTGAAACTTGCGAATGGATCGTTATCGGAGGCAACCACACCTACAAGAGAGGAGGATTCCCCATTGGAAGCAGCCGCTTCTGCAGAGGAAGAGAATGACGGAATTTTGTGGGCAGTCAATCTCGCTGATGAAATGGAGTCACACATCGGGACAGACGCAGCAATTGAGGACCTGCTCGAAGAATCGGTGTTACCGAGCGGTGCTGCGCTTTTGCACTATCCACCGTGGGTTTATTTGGTATTCCTCGCTGTCGGATTGAGTGTTGTCGAATGGTTTTTATATCAACGGAGGCGAATCGATTAAGGTAGTAGGGGCGAGGTCACCTCGTCCACACGGATTGGGGGATTCAGTCTGGGAATAGACTGAATCCATTCCTTGTATTACATCCCCAACCGCTACGATGCTTGGTGAACGGAGATATAGGTGAACAACAGCAATACATTCACACCTCAACCGATGAGATTTGCCGAGATTCTGGACACAACCTTTAGTCTCTATCGGAAGCATTTTCTATTATTCTTGGGCATTATTATTCTCTATTTCTGTGGGGTTTTGGTAGAATATTTATCTGAAAGGTTCCTTCCTGAATTCTCTGGAAAAAATTTTGTAGTCGATCTTGTTGATATACCTTTCACGCTTATAAGTATGGGCGGAATAATCGTAGCGACGGCTACAATCTATTTAAGTGGGCGTATTACAAGCCGAAATGCATTGAAGCAAGCCAGACATCGGTTCTGGCACGTGTTGGCGTGTGCTTTTGTATGGAGTTTGGCTTTTGATATATCAAGGATTGGTGTCGTTTTTCCTATGATTTCTATGATAAATCCTATAACTCGGTGGGCTCCGGGTTCTCCTGTTGATACCGACCCTCTAATACATTTTTCCTACATGCTCGCTTTTCTTAGGTTAGTTTCTATGCCTTTCTCAATCTATCTTCAGACTCCTTTGTGGCACATCATCAGTTTTTTACTATTTTTTGTGATGAAACCAGGGTTGTTATGGATACAGTTGATTCTGTTCGCCTTTGTACCTTTCTCAATTTACTATGCCGTGCGTTGGACATTCGCTACCTCAGTTGTTCTGCTTGAGGAATCCCCTATCCGACGCGCGTTTAAGAGGAGCAGCGGGCTAACCCGTGGTAATTGGTGGCGAGTGTGGGGAGTGCTAATCTCCTTTTCCGTGTTAACCTTCGCTGTTCAGCGTATCTTGGAGAGCACAGTCGGATTCATTCTTATTTTAACAAGATTGGCGGGTGCGGTAAGCCCTATGGACATCTTTCGATGGGCGGTAATGTACACGTCCATTGATGCTGATCCACTGTTCTACACGATTATGATGTGGACGGGTTTCATCGTTAGAACGCTTGTTTTTCCGATTTGGGTCATCGGCATTACACTTTTGTACTTTGATTTACGAATACGAAAAGAGGGATTTAATGGCGAAATGCCACTAAACAATACCACTAACTGAATATCTCAATAAAATTATGGAAATTACACGCCCACTTTTACTTTTACTGCTACTTTTCTTACCGGCTCTTTACTACGGTTACCGGCGGAGCCTCGTGGATTTGTCACGGACGCAGCGAGTCATTAGTTTGGTTGTTCGGATTATCATTGTCGTCCTGCTGATTCTGAGCGTTGCCGATGTCCAGTACCTGAAGACAGATGATAAATTGGCGGTTATGTTTTTGGCGGACATTTCGGATAGTATCTCGGACGATGGGTTGACGAAAGCGACGGATTATGTCAACGAAGCACTGAAATCACGAGACGGGAACCAGCAAAGTGGTCTCATCGCATTTACGGACAAAGCGGAGGTCGTTCAAGCATTACTGAAAAATGGAGATGAGCCTGATGCTGAATTGAAACTCACTGAAGTCAAGCAGGCGTGGCTGGAGACGGATGAGGACGCGGGTGATACAACGAACATCGCACAGGCAATTGAGACTGCATGGGGAACTTTCCCCGCAAATGCGAATAAGCGTATCGTCCTTATCACGGATGGTGTTGAGACACAGGGGGACGCTGTTCACACTGCACTTCGTGGGAAGGATTTCGGCATACAAATCGACACGGTGCCGCTATATCCGAGCGATGAACCGGAGGTCATGGTTCAAAGACTTGATATGCCAGCACAGGTCAAACAGGGTGCGCCGTTCAATGTAGAGGTGCTCATCCACAGCAACCATGAAGATGTAGCAGAGATCCGACTCTTCAAGAACAAATTCGAGGTGGCTAAACAGGAGGCTCGGCTTGAAGAGGGTGAAAATCGGGTAGTGTTTACCCAAACGGCTATGGACAGCGGCACGCTTACTTACGATGCGCTCTGCCGATCCACCAAAGATACGCGCTACGACAATAACCGTGCACTCGGCATCGTTTCGGTCTCTGGTAAACCGAAAGTGCTGCTCATCGATGAAAACGAGTCGCAAGCCCGTTATCTGACACGCGCGCTTGAAGATGCCAAAATTCGCGTTGATGTCCGTAACGGATTGGGCGTACCGAATGAACTCGCAGATTTGCAAAACTATGAACTCGTTATTTTCAGCAATGTGCCCGCTAACCGGCTCACCCAAAATCAGATGGAACTTATCCGCACCTACGTACAAGACCTCGGCGGCGGCTTCATGATGCTCGGCAGCGAAAACAGTTTCGGACTCGGTGGCTATTACAAAACGCCAATCGAAACGATTTTGCCTGTCCACACGGATACAGAGAAGAAAAAAGAAACGCCTTCTTTGGCAATGGTCTTGGTTATTGACAAATCTGGGAGTATGGGTGGCATTAAGATTGAGTTAGCAAAAGCCGCAGCGCGTGCCACCGTTGAACTGCTTGGGAAACGTGATAAAATAGGGGTTGTTGCCTTTGATGGTTCCCCGTTCTGGATTGCGGAGATGCATGATGCTTCGGACAAATTGTACCTCTCCGATCAGATCGGTTCAATCACCGCGAGTGGTGGCACGAATCTCTATCCGGCACTTGAGCAGGCGTATTTCGCCCTGACGGAGACGACAGCGAAACTCAAGCACGTCATCGTCCTCAGCGATGGACAGTCACAAGATGGGGACTGGTACGGTATTGCCAGTTCTATGCGGAACGAACGTATCACGATCTCAACGGTCGGCATCGGGAGTGGTGCTGACATGAACCTCCTTGGCAACCTCGCTAACTGGGGTGGTGGACGGGATTACTTTACGCAGGACCCGTATAGCATCCCACAGATTTTCGCGAAGGAGACTGTTACGGCTTCCAAATCTGCAATTATTGACGAACCTTTCATACCGCAGCGTATCAAGCCCACTCAGGTCTTGAGCGGAATAGATCTTGAACTCGCACCCTTTCTGCTCGGTTATGTTGCTACGCAGCCGCGTCCGACGGCTGAAGTCTTCCTTGTTTCCGACCGCGGTGATCCGCTACTGGCAAGTTGGCAGTATGGTTTGGGGAAATCTGTCGCGTTTACCTCTGATGCTAAAGCACGTTGGGCTTCGGATTGGTTGGATTGGGGCGGCTATGGCAAGTTCTGGACGCAATTGGTGCGTGATACAATGCGGAAGGCGACGCTCAGCAATTTTCAGGCGGAAATCAGGAAGGAGAAGGGGATTGCGCATCTCGCTATTGATGCGCTTGACGACGCGGGAGATTTCCTGAATCAACTGGAAAACGATATTTCCCTTATTTCGCCCGATCTCAAGAAGAAACAACTCGCTGTTACACAAACCGCTCCTGGGCGATATGAACTCGATTTTCCGACGAAAGACGTTGGGCCCTATTTCCTGAATGTCATGCAAAAACAGGCAGGCGAAGTCGTCAATACGCAAGTTACCGGCACTGTCGTTTCTTACCCACAGGAATATCTCGTTCATAACGCCAATGACGCGCTTCTTACACAACTCGCTGCGGTATCGGGTGGAAAATTCAACGCTTCAGCCGAGGACGCGTTCCGTCCCCCTGAAGAGCAAGTCGCGCTGCGTATCCATCTATGGCGACCGTTCCTCATCGCTGCCCTATTTCTATTGCTCGTGGATATTGCGTTGCGTCGCGTTGATTTCAAGCGCGCCTAAAGGAATGTGTTGATGGTCATGACAGAATGGGGTGCAAGCGCGTCCTCAAAGCATTTCACCTATAAAGTGGAAACACAGCGTCCGTGGAAGCCTGAAACGGTGCTTGAACTCTTAGAACAGGCACATCAGGAATTTGAAAGCCTCATGGGACCGGGCTTGGATACTGTGATTGAAGTCGAAGACCGAATCTGTGAACCTAATAATTTAGGTGCGCGCGCCGAGATAAACAAACAGGTTCACTCCGCTCAAGGGTATACCGTAGAGGTCAAATTCATCTGTGAATTTCCGCAGAACTATGGTGACACCGAGCAAGAACAGAATCTGGCATACCATTTCTTTGTTCATGAACTTTTTCATTGCTGGATTGGTGGGAATGTATTGAACGGTTATGGATTAATCGTTGAAGCAATTACCCAGTATATGACGGATTGGACGCTTGTTCACTTGGGATGGTGCACCGAAGATTTATTGATTCAGGGACGAATTAACAGTCAACAAATCGTAGACACCGCAAACCCACCTCACGCAGCCATCGCCACATACAAACTTCTGTTCGATCAGATGCACACCGATGATTCAGAGAATCTCTTCGCTTTCTGTAAGGATTTAGCCGACTGTTTCCGTCAACAACGAAGTCGAAAAGAAACGGATATATCCCGTATTTTGCAGCGATACTTGGGAACAGCGTTGGAAGAATCCAAGGCATAGCGAAATCAATTAAAGCCTCTTTCATGGAAAAAGAGGCTTTTTTCAAATAGGCCCCCAAGACAAAACAGCCGTGTATCTCAGTGAATTCTTTTGACAGGTCCTGATTGTATGTGTTACCATAATGGATAAAATGTATTGAGAATACTGAAAATTAATATGTCCCAGAATCGAATCTAAGTAGAATGTTGACAACACAATGAGGTTGTGGAGATGACAAAATGAACATTACCCAATTCATAATGGAAGAGGTCCGTTGTTTCAGTGAACGCCAGACACTTGAAATTCGACCGTTGACTTTTTTGGTCGGGGAAAACAGTACTGGTAAGACGACAACACTTGCCTGTTTCCATGTATTAGCAAATTATTTGCGGGGTAATGGTGTAGATTTTAATTTAGCCCCCTATTCCATGGGGACCTTCAGAGACATTGTCAGAAACAGTCGAAAAAGAGACAAAGTTTTTAAACTTGGATTCACTCATAAATATGGCAATGAAAATGTTGAACCAACATTTGAATTTGTTGAGAAAAAGGAAGGATTTGAACCCACGGTGAGTTCGGTCACAGTGAAATTCAGTAACGGAACAATCGTTTTTAATAAAATTAAAGGTGAATTGGAATGGATGAAGCACTTAACCACCTTTGATGTAAAACGAAATCAATATTGGATAGATTGTAGAAATGATGTTTTCACCAGACTCTTCCTTGATATCTCCTTAGATTCACTAAAAGGGCAAATTGAAGGAAGAACTGCCTTAGCAAAATATTTGAAAGCACTTGGAAATGCGGCAAGCATCGTCTATCAGCCATGGGATATATGGGACACCATATCCATATTTAGCACTTCACCTATTCGCTCACGTCCTAAACGAACTTACGATCCGACAAGGGAATTTGATGATCCAGAAGGCAGCGATGTTCCGATGTATTTAATGCGGATTGAAGCGACCGACGAGCAGAATTGGGAAGCGTTAAAAACACAATTAGTTGAGTTTGGTAGGAATTCTGGATTGTTTGAGAACATAGATGTAAAAAACTTTGGACGCTCCTTGGGTGCTCCATTCCAACTACAGGTCAAAGTACGTGGTCCTAAAGCAAATATCACTGATGTCGGCTACGGGGTCAGTCAGATTCTACCAATTTTAGTGCAGATTTTAAATCCGAGTATTTCTAAGAATGTTCGGCGTGATCCAATGCAGTCATTTTTTTCTTTATTACAACAACCTGAAATTCACTTGCATCCAAAAGCACAGGCAGAATTTTCTTCTTTGTTGGTGAAATTGGCTAACAAGGGCAATCAGTCATTCATTATTGAGACACATAGCGATTATATGATTGATCGTGCACGCATTGAGATCAGAAAGGGAAATATCCGTCCAGAAGATGTGTCCTTGATCTATTTTGAACCCAAAGGAAATATTGTCAATGTCCATAATATCGGTTTTGATAAGGAGGCGAATCTAATCAATGTTCCACCACATTATAGGGATTTTTTTCTAAAAGAATCTAAACGACTTATGGGGTTTGAAGATTAGGTGATGTGTGTAATTTTGGATGCAAATACTTTTGGTAAATTTAAGAACCCCACTGATGAAGATATGGCACCTGTGTGGAAATGGTTGGATAACAGAAATGGCAAAATCGTCTACGCTAACACTGAAAAATTTGAGGATGAGTGGGAAAAGGGAGGGATGAGTCCCTTAAGAGACCAGATGATGCGGGCGGGTCAACTTAAGTTAGTATCTGAAGGTGTACAAGAAAAGGCGAATGAATTGGAAGGTGAAATAGCATCAAACGACGAGCATATTATTGCATTGGCTATAGTAGCAAGCGTGAAAGTGCTAATATCTTACCGAGAGGGCGACGGCGATTTATTTGATGATTTTAGGGATAAGAATTTAGTTGGAGGCAGAGTATATACGAGAAAAACGCATACACACCTACTGAAGAAAGACACCTGCCCGTAAAATGAAGTAATGCGAGGCATGGCAACCTCGCACTACCACATAATTCTCCTTTAGGAGGGCATCCAAGTCCGTGGTGCAATCCCTTCCACGTGCGTTTTCACATCCACGACTGCTGGCTGACCTGAAGCAAACGCCTGATCCAGTGCCCTTGAGAGTTCACTCGGTTTGTTGACCGTGATCCCGAAACATCCCATTGATTCTGCCATCTTCGCGAAATCTGCGTCTGGGAACAGCCAGAGTTCATCGGAACCCGCTGTCCGTCCGCCATAAACCGACTCAACACCACCCTGTTCTTGGTTCAGTGAGTGGTTATTGTTCACAACGATAACGGCATTAATTCCAGATTTCATTGCCGTGTCGAGTTCGGTCATGTGATACCAGATGCCGCCGTCTCCTGTGAAACAGAGCACGGGTCTATCGGGTTGTGCGCACTTCGCGCCCATCGCCGCGGGGACACCCCATCCCAACGAACCTGAGCAACGTATGAAGCTCTGATCGGGATGTTTAAAGTCAATCATCGTGCCGGTCCAGATGCCTGAATGCCCTGTGTCGGACACAAGGATCGCGTCTGATGGGAGATAATCTGTCAGTTCACGGCAGAGGCGTTCCGGTAGCATCGGGAGTCGCTCTGAATTAACTTTTTCGCTGACGCTTTCTCTCCAGTTGTTCACCAATTCTTGCACGCAATTGACCCATTCAGTGCGCGGTGTCGTCGTTTCTGCTGCTTCAAGCATCCGTCTTAACGTATTCCGCACGTCTCCCTGCATCCCTAACTGAATAGGATAATTCCGTCCGAGTTCATCTGGATTAATATCGAGTTGTATAATCGGTGTCCCTTGTGGCGGGATCTTGTATCCGTTGGTTACCTGTCCACCGGTGTGGCTGCCGATAAAGAAGACGAGGTCTGCTTCGCATACCGCTTGATTGGCGCACGCCCGCGAGTATGAACCGGGGGTTCCGACTGCCAGCGGATGATCACTAGGGAACATCGCCTTGGCATTCAGAGAGGTCGCTACTGGAATCGAGAGTTTTTCTGCCAATGCTACGAGTTCTGCGCGTGCGTCTGAAGCCGTTACGCCGCCACCGGCTACAATGAGGGGTTGTTTCGCGTTGGAGAGGAGTTCGAGAGCCTCTGTTACCTTTTCTGCTTCTGCTTCCGGTCGGAACGGTGGGAGTTGGGTAAACGCCTCTTCAACGATTACCTCAAGTTCGCCTTCCCGATCAATAACCGACGACCCCGCGATGCCCTCGAAGTCGAGATGGGCCGGTCCTGGTGTCCCTGTGGTTGCAGCACGAAAGGCTTGGCGCAGATAAAAGGGAAGCTGCTCGGGTGTCGCAACATAAGCACTATATTTTGTAACAGCAGAAAACGGATTAACGTGGTCTACCTCTTGATAGGCGTGCCGTTGCTGATTGATTTGGTTTTCCTTACCGGTAATCGCAATCACCGGCGCGCAAGCGAGATAGGCATCTTGTAATCCGGCGGCGAGGTTGACTGCTCCGACAGATTGTGCCATACAGAGACTCGGACTGCGATTCACACGAGCGTAGGCATCCGCCATATACGCTGCCGCTTTCTCGCCATGTGTCTGGACCCGCTTAATCCCAAGATTTTCCATCTCCATTAAAGCCCGCGGCCCGATATAGGGCATAAAAAAAACGTGGGTAATCCCATACCCGTGAACGGTTTCAGCAATAAATTTAGCACCTGTCATTTTCGGCATAAGTTTTTCTCCTCTTTTGGCACTGCTTGTCAAACCAAAACTTGCTCTACAAGAGTGGTGTGGCTTGCGACACGATGTGAGAAGCATTCTATCAGTTTTCAGCATAACTTGCAAGCGTGAACTTGAGATAAAAATAAATTTGGTAGTAAATCGTTGAAGGTGCTATAATTATCTCAACGATATCGTCTGAACCAAAGTTCGCAGGGTTCAAGGATAGCAGGATTGTAGATATTTCGAGGTCACACCAAAGATTCTCAATAGATGCGGAAACGTTCTCACTTCCGCAAGGAGCAAGGGACTATGAAAAGACTAATCTATCTCCTTACGCTTACACTGGTTATTGCAGCACTTTCCAACAACGGATATACAGAGCCAGTGGTGACAGATGGACTTGTGAGTTATTGGACTTTTGACCGGCAGGACATTGATGGCGGCACAGTCAAAGATGTCTGGGGCGAAAATGATGGGAAAATCGTCGGTGCTCCAAAGATTGTTGACGGTCACGTGGGGGAAGCACTCGAATTTGATGGCTCTGATGATTATGTCAACTTGACAAACCTCGGCGATTTTGGAGAGCAGGTCGGTACCTCTACATTTGAAGCTTGGGTCAAAACCGGTTTCAAGAAGAATTGGACGACGCTATTTAAAGTCCTTGATCAGGGGTGCAATATGGCGTGGGCAATCGATGTCAACCGGAGTGCGAAAGCGGGTTTTCCGCTTGCTGAAGACATTGTCCACTATTACGTCCGTCAGAAATCGGCGGCGGGCTGCAACGCCATCGCTGTTGAAATTGAATTTGCCCTGTCAGACGGCAAATGGCATCACATCGTTTTCGCAATTGTAGACGCTGGCAAAGCCGAAGTCAGTATCTATATGGATGGTGAACCACAAGAGGTGATCGAAGGTGCTGTAAAAGACCTCGACACCTTTGTTCCGTTTGTGGAGCCGGTCTATATCGGTGCGGCGAACAATCGCGGCAATGTTGAGCGGCATTTCCCCGGTATCATTGATGAGGTACGTATTTACGACCGACCGCTCACAGCTGACGAAGTAACCCGTAATTTTGAATCCAAAATAGGTTTGTCCGTTCAAGCTGCCGAGAAGTTATCTATTGTCTGGGCGACCTTGAAGACAGAATTATAGGATAACGTGAGTTCAATAATAAAAATTAACGTACACGTAGGTTGGGTAGAGTGGTAAAAGACTATGTCCTTTCAGGTGTACAGAGAGTTCCGATTTTCGATGTTTCATTTATTTAGATCGATATAGCGAAACCCAACAATCCAACTAAATAGTTCCTAATTTTTCCAAATTTAGACTTGTGTAGGAACGTTGGAAAATGATATACCCTGTCTATCAAAAAGATTTGAAGGCAGATTTCATAAGTGTCCGTTGTGTAGGCATACCTTACCGTGCGATTTCTGTGCATCTAAAGGAGCAATTACCATGAAAAGGTTACTTTACTTGCTGACGATTGCCTTAACTATCTCCATATTTTCCCACAGCGGGAACACGGCGATAGTGACAGATGGGCTTGTGAGTTATTGGACATTTGATCGACAGGACATTGTTGATAACACAGCCAAGGATGTTTGGGGCAAAAACGATGGAACAATTGTAGGAAATCCCAAACTTGTTGCTGGCCGAAGGAACAGTGCCTTGGAATTTGATGGTTTTGACGATTATGTGAACCTGACAAACCTCGGCGATTTTGGCAGTCAGGTTGGTACGTCTACATTTGAAGCTTGGGTCAAAACCAGCTTGAAGAAAGAACGCTCGACCACACTCTTCAAAGTCCGAGATGCAGATTGTGGTATGGGTTGGGGAATGGATCTCAACGGCTGGACAGAACGCCCCCGGGATCCCCATATACCTGGATTGGATAAAGAAATTAATCTCAACGACTGGCAGAGAGCTAATCACAACGGTTGGAAGGACTTCGCTAACTTACCCCCTATCTTAGCAATGAACCCGGGGGTGAATCTTGCTTTTGATAATAACATTAGTTTTAATAAGGATGTCATTCGTCTGTATCTTGCCTATAAATCGGGGCAGCGTGGATGCAGACATTCGGCCTCTGGATGGCGGTTCCCGATTTCTGATGGAGAATGGCATCACCTTGTCTATGTCAATGGAGTTCCTTATGTAGATGAAGATGGACGCGAGTTGCGAGAAAGAGCCATCTTTATAGACGGTAAACGGGAATGGCTCAGTAGGTATAGGATTGAGGAAACCGACAGTTTTATCCCGTTCACGGAACCTGTCTATCTTGGTGCCGGGAACAATCTTGGTGAGGCAGAAGCGTTCTTCAACGGGATCATTGATGAAGTCCGTATCTACGATCGACCCCTCACTCAAGACGAAGTGACCCAGAACTTTGAAATTGAACTATCCGTTGAGGCAGCCGAGAAACTTCCTGTCGTTTGGGGTGCTCTGAAGACAGCACAATAGCATTGCGTTAACAACAGCCATAAAAGGAATTTAATGTTCACACCTCACGAAAAATGGTTTTTTGACCACCACGGATTCATCATCCTCCGTAAAGTCGTGCCACCTGAGGACATCCAACGAATGATTGAACTCGGTAACCAGTGGTACGACACGCCCTTGGAAGAACTTCCACCACCGCTCACCTCTACCTCCCGAACAGGTGATCGTTCCGCGACGATTGCCCATTGGATTAATCATATCCAATACGGCGACCCTGTCTTCCAACGGCTTGTGCTTAACCGAGAGATTATGCGGGTGATTATCGCCCTGACGCGAGGGACTCCCTGTCTCGTTGATTGTGCCTTGACGAAGAACTACAAAACCTCCGATGACATCCACTTCCATGCCTCCGGTCAAGATTATAGCGTGGACGAATCTGGACCTCGAGCGGGTTTCCTCAACGCTGGGACTTCGTTAGTTGACGTGCCATCAGGGACAGGGTTCGTCTGTCTGCCCGGAAGCCATAAGCGTAACTTTGAACCGCCTGATGACCTCTCAATCTATGATGGCCCCCCAACGGTTATCAACGTCCCTGTCAACGCTGGCGATTGTGTTATCTTTACTGAAGCACTCTATCACGGTGGAAGACGCTGGACGGAATCCTATCCCCGATACACTATTTTTAATCGTTATATTGACAACGCATCACACAATTCCCTTCCCATTGAGAGCCACAAACATCTGATTTCGGACGAGGTCTACGAGTTGGAGCAGCCCGCAGTTCGGGGACAACGGAAACAAGTTGTAAAACGGATTTTGAGTGAATTAGACGCACGCTGAGGTGCTACGATGCAAACATGCCAGCCGTATCCACTTGGCGAACCGGGACAGATGGCGACGTATCGGTATGAAGGTGAAGACCCGCTGCCGAATACGATTGTGAGAACATTCACTTGGGCAATCGGTTCGGTTGAGGAAAAGGCTGGTGTGCCCTATCAGTGGATCTGTCTCCGCGCAACGAAAGTATCCGGTGAAAAATTTTCTGTCTGGTTGCTCAGTGAAAATATACCGTCCGAGGATGTGAAGGCAGCCAGCGCGACCACGTCCCGTTACATCCTCCAAATTGGAGACGATATTCCTTTGGAATTCCATGATAGATTCACTGGAAAACCTGTCTTACCCGGACTCGGCGCGTGGCAATATCTTTTCCCTAAGCCCGCAGATGAAACGGCGCGAGATAATCTCTTCCCGCAAACAGTAAAATATCTTGGACATACCTATCGGCTCACGCAGATATCCGATTCAGGTGAATCTGACGCACCGCCCGATACGCAGCTCCTTTCACTCCGTCCTGAGACTCTTATCGGACCCCCCAGCAACACGAGGCAGAAGGACGAAACGCGCCGCTACGACCTGTCCGATTATGAACTCGTCTCTTTGACTGAAGCAGATTACGATGAAATGATTGCGGCAGGAATCAACTGTGTCCGCGTTGATACAGAACAGGTCGAATGGGTTAAGAAGCGCAACGTTTTTTATTGGGGAATTGACGCGGTTGCACTCGGGTATCCTGAGTGTTTATATCGAAGCAACTACCTCGGTCCCGCTATTTTTATGGACGAACCCGCTGTCTGCACACGGGACCATGTGCTTCGACCCAAGTTAGAGACGGATGTGGCATTTCGGAAAGCGATAACACCGCAACTCGCCTTTGAAGCGTTCCAAGACTATTTCCACACCGCCAAATACGATGGCGCGCCTACACGGCTATACAAAGGTTTGGAAGCACACCCGGACGTGGATTTAGGAGACATGGAGTTTCTTCAGCAGAATCTATATACGTGGGAGACCATCGTCAGTTCAGCAGTGTACCAGTTGTCAGAGGGAAACGCAGAGACACCTACCGCGATCGTTTTTGAACCACCCGGTAGGATTGGAACGATGCGAACGCTACCTGAAATGAATATGGCTTACGGCTGCCAAATCCCGATAGACAACCCGAAAAATCTGGCGAGTATCCTCTACGGCTTCCTACGCGGTGCAGCGAGGCAAACCGATAAAGGGTGGGGCATGAGCATCTACGGACAGGTACACCGTGCAGACGCGTTCTGGCTACAGACGCACGCTTACGACTTGGGCGCGCGACATTTCCACTACTGGGATAGTTATCAGCTTGCTTGTGTACCTTATGGTGAAATCCTTGCACTCTCACGAAATCTGAGTGCCCATGTTGAAAGCCATCCGCATAGGAATCTTGAAGAACTCCGCACAGCCGCGGAAATAGTTATTCTGTTACCACCCGGCTACAATCTGGGACACGTTGAGATGGGTAGGGGTAATCTCTGGGGTTTGGGGGAACTCAATTTAGAGAGGCGCAACAGAGAGGGTGTCAAATATCGCACCGTGATGCACAACTTCTTTACCGAGATTGAGAGAGCGATCCGACTCGGTGTTGCCTTTGACCTCCTTTGGGATTTAGCCGAACTTAAGTTGTCCGATTATCGTGAAGTCGTCCGGATTCGAGAGGATGGCAAGGTGGAGGTCCGTGAAGGTGAGGAGACGGTCTTACACGAAGGCGCGAGGATACCACCCCGTCCAACCGGTGTCTCGCCGACGTTGACTGTTGATGTGTCTGTTTCACAAGTCAATGCCTCAATTGAAGTCCATGCTTGCGCGACTGTGACCGAAGGATCCGCCTCAGTTTACTACACGCGAGGTGCTGACGAAAATGGTGTCTATAGTAACGAGATAGTACTCTGGGAATTGTTCGGTCCAGGAGAAGAGGATTACCGTTTCTTGAATAGAGAACAATCGGAAGTCCGCATCACTCAAACGGGATCGGTCGCCGGTGTGGAAGTTCGTTTTGAACTTAGACATCCTGGTGACTATCACCTTCGAGCCGCAACCGTTGACATGGCGGGTCGCACAGCGGTCGCGTGGGAAGCTATTACCGTTTCCAATGCGCGTGTCTAAGTACATTCTTTTTCGATTTTCCTATTTTAATTCTGAAATTTTCCATAAATCTTACATTTTATGCAACCTTCCTACCCGCAGCACATCTCTTATATATTATGAGAGACAACATGCTTTTGGAGGTGGCACATGCGAAACAACGACGCTGAATTAATTCAACAAACCTTAACAGGCGACCAGCGCGCTTTCGGTACACTTGTACGAAGGTACCAAAAACCGCTCCATGCACTTGTATGGCGGAAAATAGGCGACTTCCACATTGCTGAGGAGATCACGCAGGATATTTTTCTTAACGTTTACAAAAAACTACAGACATTGAAAAATCCGAATCGGTTTGCGGGATGGCTTTATGTAATTGCTTCCCGCCGATGTATCGCTTGGTTAAAAAAGAAGCGGATTCCAATGAAATCGTTAGATGCGATGCCACCAGAGGAATTGGAAGAGCTGGCTTACGCACAATATCACGCGGAACGACAAGACGAGGTCGTGAGTGAACGGCACCGCGAAATTGTCAAACGTCTCCTTCAGAAATTGCCGGAGAGTGAACGCACCGTTGTAACGCTCCACTATCTCGGTGACATGTCATGCGAAGACATTAGCAAGTTTTTGGGTGTATCACCGAACACCGTCAAGAGTCGGCTCCATCGCGCTCGCAAGCGATTGAAGAAAGAGGAACGCATGGTTCGTGACGTTTTGGGCGGTTTCCAGTTATCCGCGTCGTTAACTGAGAATATTCTGAGAGAAGTTGCTCATATCGAACCCACAACACCAGCGGGGGGTAAGCCGTGGATACCGTGGGCAGTAGCAGCTTCAACGACCATTTTCGTTATACTTTTGATGGGAAGCGGTACACAGTATTTAGCCCGTTTCCAGCAGCCCTACAGTTTGAATGTTAGATCAGAGACAACCGTTGAACTCGTTGACACGCCTCTTGTTCATGCCTCAAAGAAAAAAATTGATGTCAGAAATCAATTTGGGAATACTGACGTACCGGGTAGAAATAACAGAAACACTCATCTCGGAGCGGATGCACGCCAAATTGTTGCCGACCAATCGGAGCGATCCGATACATCCATTGTAAAATCGCGGTGGATTCCGATGGGCGGACCAGAAGGCACTTCTGGTGGCAGAGCCGGTTTGTTTGCGACATCCAAGCGAACCCTTTACGCCGTTGCAGCAAGGGGGATTTACAGGTTGACAGAAAACAAAGATGCCTGGACCCTTATCTGCGAAAGCAGCCCAACCCGTCAGTTTCAGGCACCGATGGCAGAACATGAAAATATGCTCTATGTTTTAACACCCAATCATCTATTAGCCTCAACCGATGAGGGTGAGACATGGGATACCGTTGGTCCGCGACCAAAGGGACGTGCTTTTGAGTTGCTCATCACAGACAGAGCATTTTACCTTGTTTTTGAAAAACATATCTTTCGGTCTGACGATGCTGGTAAAAGTTGGATACCGATGATGCAGGAGTTGCACGCCCAGATTACAAAAAGGAATGCTTCACCTGACATCTCAATTTCGGACGCTGTCGCGCTTGACAACAGTGTATTTGTTGGGACAAACCAAGGACTTTACCGTGTTACCACCGGCGTTTGGGAGAGGTTGCCTTTCTACGGTCCCCAATTTATTAATTCATTGATCGCTACCGAGGGTAAACTTTATGTTGTAGCGGGTCCCGATTTTACACAGTCTACAATATTTGAGTATCAAAGCTTAGATTTTTCAGTTGAGATATTAAAGGCGCCGCCGAGAATTTTTCGGTCAATCGACCTTGGCGATACTTGGGTCGATATTTCACCGGCGATAGGAAAAAACGAAAGAGGGGAGTTATGGATGGAGATACCGCCAACAGATGACAAGTTCCGACTCCAAATGTTCAGTGGTCTCCAGTTAGTCGCAGTTGGCGAAAGGCTCGTAGTGATGGGGACACGCGTCTTACTATATTCACAGGATAACGGCGATACGTGGACAGACATCGGAAAAGACATCAACATTGGCGAGAATGCGTTGAGTCAGAGCGTTTTCCCAGTTGTCGCGTTGGACGAAAATAACTTTTATACCTCGGATATTACAGGGATAGCCCGATCAATGGATGCTGGTGTTTCGTGGCACCCCTTTTCCAACGGAATGGTGAACTCTCATATTCAGAGTTTGATTCCCCTTGAAAACGCGCTCTGTGCACTCACTCCTGAAGGTGTGGTTAAATCAACGGATATCGGAGAATCGTGGACATCCATTGGGATAGATGCTCATGCTATCGTTGTGAAAAAAGGGAAACTTCAAAAGAAACAGACGGCTCCAGATTTGCTGAGCGATGCCAAAATTGCGAAGGATAAGGGTTCACTTTATGTCAGTAACAGTACAGCCGATAGCGTCGGTTTTTATCGCCTTTCTACTGATGGAGGTGTACTGATGTCCGTTCAAGGAATTCCGGCTTTTGTTGAGGATACACTGCAGGTTGAATGGCAGAAAAAAATTAATAATGCGCCTGGCGATCGTGGATTAAATCGCAAGCAAAAAGCGGATAGGCCCCGTATCATTGAAGAATATCTGACGAACGGTGGTTTTACAATTACCGACGAAACCGTCTTTATGGAATTCCGACACCAACTTTTCAGATGGCGAAAAGGTGAAGCCCAATGGTTCAATACGGGTATCATAGATACCACCGAACGTGCTGCCGGTGCAGATGCATCCAAAGGTCTCACGCTCGCGGCTTCACAGAACGTCGTCTATGCTGGTAAACGGGATGGATCCCTATTTCAATCGCTTGACAGCGGAAAGAATTGGAAAGAGATTACCGCAAATTTACCTTTTGTTTTCACATATTTTGAAGAGATAGTTTTTGCTGGTTCCACCGTTTATGTCGTAACAGATCAAGGTGTTATGAACTCTCATGACGGTGTCAATTGGAACGCACTCACCGATACCAAAGGAGACCGAATTCAGATGACTCGGATAGCGGTAGATGGTGATACGGTCTACGGTGTGTGCAGCCAAGGCGTTTATCGCATGGACACCGGAACAGATACATGGATTCAGATGGCATCCGAGATTCCATACAAGATAACGGCTTTCGCCGTTGACCGCGGTATCTTCTACATCGGTACACGACGCCGCGGTGTACTCCGTCTGCATCTTGACCAATCCAACAATTAAATTTGACGGAGATATTTCATGAAATATGTCAAAGAGACATTTTTGATGATCCTCTTGATGTTACCTTTAACGCTCTCTGCGGTGCCCCATGAACCTTCCCCTGCTGGAGGGGGTTGGCTTGAACTGAATCCACAGCTGCCGCTCGTGCAAACTGAAAAACCATGGTTTCCTGATTATCCGGGTCCGCTAACGATTGAGGCGTGGATATATATAGAAGAACCGCCGAACCTTCAAAGTGCTTTCTCACTTGTTGGACAAACAAGTCGTTTCAATTGGGCAATTCTTGGACATTCCGGGGATAGCAATTTTGATGGTGTTCCAGATTCTATTGGAGGCATTCTTACCCAGGAACATAATGGAACTTCAGGTATGGTCACCACACATCTACCAGCTAGGAAATGGGTACATTACGTAGCGGTAATTGACAATGGTGTTACTGTAGGAAGCAGCGGTTTTATTACACAAATAAGTCACGGGGAATCTCTGGCAACTGCTAACAACCGATTGATCATAGGTGGGGTTCCAGTATTGACTGAAATTGCTTTTCCGAACAAGCAAGAAACGGTTCTTGGGACAGGGGTATATATTGATGAACTACGAATCAGTTGTGTCCTGCGCTACAAGTTGGGTGAAAATTATACTGTTCCAACCAAGGCGTTTACATCGGATATTGATACACTCGGATTATATCATTTTGATGGTGAATCAACAGAACACTACCAGGACGCGTCAGAGCACCGGATTCCGTTAATTCGTAGTAAAGAAAATGCCGAATCCAAAAAGGAAAAACTTGCGGTCGAAGCCCCCAATAAATTAGCCACTATATGGGGCACCCTGAAATCTGCACGATCGAGGTTGGAGAATTTTTTCCTCGAACTAATGAACCTAATGATCATGATGATCTGATCGGGACAGTAAACGTAAGGATCGTCAGCATCGTAAATGGGCTTATACTACATATGGATTTTATCTGACCATTATCTCCGACAGGAATTAAAGATACCTGCTATTCTATCAAAACTGTGTAAACCCTAATTTTGAAGGAAGTAGATTATGCAATGTATTAGAAAAATTTTCTTGATGATTATAGGCATTATTTTTACAGTGCCTTTACCGCTCCTTGCAGCACCGCATGAACCGTCTCCTGCTGGAGGGGGTTGGCTTGAACTGAATCCGGAGCTGCCGCTCGTGCAAACCGAAAAGCCTTGGTTTCCCGATTATCCCGGTCCACTAACGATTGAAGCGTGGGTATACATAGACAGACCACCGAGCGTTCAGGATATCATATCACTGGAGGCTGGATCTCGTGCTGCCTTTTCCATAGCGGGTCAGACAGACCGGTTCACCTGTGCCATCGTTGGTGATGGATACAAAGCAAGTCCCGCTATCGTTACAAGGGGTGTTGGGGCTGGATCCGGGAAGATATGAGGGACACTACCTACCAGGCGGTGGGTCTATTACGTGGCAATAATTGACGGCGGTTCTACTGTCGGGTGCGGTGGAGCTATCTCTGGACTAACACCCGGGAGCCGTCTCGCATCTGTGAATGAACCTCTCCTTATCGGTGGTGTTCCAGTTTTAAGGGAAAGTGCGCTGAAAGCGGTGCCTGCCTCTGGGATGTATATTGACGAACTGAGAATCAGTCGTGTTGTGCGTTATGACGTAGGTGCGTATAATACACCCATTGGCGCATTTACTTCAGACGATGATACACTCGGTTTGTACCATTTTGATGGAGCGTCAACCGAACGTTATGAGGATGCCTCACCGCACAAGATTCCATTAATCCGCGTTAAGAAGCAGACCAAATCCAGGTCAAATCAGTAAATCCCTCTAATTTCCACCTCCTCTATTCTCGGAAACCCATTTCAAACTTTATGCCTTCCCGCTGGCAAGGTTTTTTTCCTAACCACGCCTTTCGCTGTTTCTCAATTTAAGTCCTTTTTCAAAAACATCAAACGTGGTATAATAGTATATCAAAAGATATGCAGAACAAAACTATCTCTTGCGCTGTCAGATTCATAAGCGCGACATAATGAGATGTTTCTAACAGACGCACAGCGTTAAACATTAAGACCTTTTTCAGCGTCTTAATAGGGTTACAGATACCCGTAAAATACATGAGGAGGAACAGAAGTTTGCACCATTGGAAATCAAACCTTTTTCGACTATTTACTTGCTTTGTTCTGGTGGTTTCCCTTTCCATGCCTGCTATCGCTGGCGATTGGCCGACGTGGCGGGGACCAAACCAAGACGGCACCTCAACTGAAACTGGGTTAATCTCATCTTGGTCGGTTGAAGGTGAGAACCTACTCTGGGAAGCGGAATTTATCGGACGTTCAACACCGATTGTGCTCAACGGCAGAGTCTACGTCATGGGGCGTGTCGGTAAAGACATCACCGAACAGGAACGCGTTGCCTGCTTCGACGCAGAAACCGGTGAACGCCTATGGAATTATCAGTTTAACGTCTTTCACACCACCATCACCTTCAACCGAGTCGGCTGGACGAGCCTCGCTGGCGACCCAGAGACAGGGAATATCTATGCGCACGGTGTCCAAGGACTTTTCTTCTGCTTCGACAAGGATGGCAATGTCCTTTGGTCGCGTTCACTCACAGAGGAATATGGACGGATATCGGGTTACGGGGGGCGCGTTCATACTCCCATTATTGCTGGCGACCTCGTCGTGATTAGTTATCTCAATTCGGGTTGGGGCGATCAAGCCGCAACACGCCACCGCTATTTTGCCTTCGATAAACGGACCGGCGAACTGATTTGGATTTCAACCCCCGGCGGTAGACCCTTAGACACAACTTACTCCACGCCAGTCGTTACCACTATCAATGGACAGCAGCTCATTATTGGTGGTAACGCTGATGGCGGTATCTACGCCATGAAACAGAATACCGGAGAGATGGTCTGGGGATTTAAACTGAGTCAACGCGGTATCAATACATCTGTCATCGTTTCAGGCACGAAGGTCTACGCCTCGCATAGCGAAGAGAATATAGACAATACAGAGATGGGACGCGTCGTTTGTATTGACGCAACCGGCACCGGGGATGTCACTAAAACCCACGAACTCTGGCGGTATGACGCGGTTAACGTTGGATACGCGTCTCCGACAATTCACGGTGGACACCTCTATGTTGTGGATAATTCCGCTAACGTTCATGCTGTGAATGCGGATACAGGTGAGCTTCTCTGGATGCACAACATCGGCAAAGTCGGTAAAGGTTCTCCTGTCTGGGCAGATGGAAAACTCTATGTCCCGGAAGTCAACGGTGGTTTTGCGATCCTTCAACCCAGTGAAGATAAGTGTGAGACGTTAAGCACGCAAGAGATCAGTCGGGCAGCGGAGGAGCATTACGTCGAGATTTACGGTTCACCGGCTATCGCTGATGGACGTATCTATTTCACGACAGAAGAACGCCTCTACTGTCTCGGAGGGAAAAATTAATGAGAAATTCTATCCTACTTTACGTTATTCTGATCGTGTGTATCCTCGCCGCTGGTTGTACGAGCAAAGAGATGGCACCGGAGCCGATGAAGATGTCAACTGCCCCCGCTGTCTCGCTCCTGCTTACGCCTGCTGAAACGCTCACATCAGGTGAATCTGTTGCGTTCAGTGTCATTGGGTTCGATGCAGCGGGTAAACAGACAGAAGCAGTCGGTGCCACGGAATGGAGCAAAACCGGCTTGACCGGTACGCTTCAAGATGGCACATTCACACCTGATAAAAATGCAGGCGCACACGCTGGCACAGTTACTGTCCAATCGGGCAATATGAAAACGATGGCTCGTGTTCGTGTTATTCCATCACTCCCGTGGTCGCAAAATTTTGAGGGGATTGAGCTCGAAAAGATACCCACGCACTGGATTGGCGCGACCGGCAAGTTTTTTGTGCGCGAGAAAGATGAAAATAAAATTCTTGTCAAACCGCCCCCCGTACGCGGTTTAGACCGATCGAATGTCTACATCGGTCCCGCCACAATGAAAGACTATCAGATTCAAATTGACTTAATGGGCACAAAAAATAAACGCAGAGTCCCGGATATGGGACTCATTGCGAACCGATATACGTTGGATATGCAAGGTAGACACCAACGTCTGCAAATCCGTTCATGGGCATCAGACTTACGGATGGCGAAGACAATCGACTTCGCTTGGGAGACAGGTGTCTGGTACACAATGAAAATGATGGTAGAAATTGCTGATGATAAAGCAATCATCCGTGGAAAAGTATGGCGAACTGGCGAATCTGAACCGGCAGAATGGACGATCACTGCTGAAGATCCATTGCCGAATCGCGAGGGAAGCCCGGGTATCTACGGTAACTCCCCAGCTGATATCTATTATGACAATCTTAAGGTATGGTAGTCCTCTAACGAAAACCACGCGTAAGAAGAAAACAAAGGAGTCGTTCAATTGAAACCTTTTTGGCAATCACGATTTATCTACATCATAAAACTCGCGGTATTTCTTCCTTTTATGGTGTCTGCCGTCTCCCCGGAAAAAGAGATCGCCTTGTGGGGCGGCACGCTAAGCCGTAATATGGTCTCCGACGAAAAGAATATCCCCGCAAGTTGGGATTTGGAAACCGGTGAAAATATCAAATGGACAGCAGAGCTCGGTTCGCAAAGTTACGCAGGACCCCTCATCATTGGCGGGAAAGTTTTCGTCGGTACAAATAACAAGGCACTCTACAACCCAAAACTGACCGGTGATCGCGGGAATCTTATGGCATTTCGCGAATCCGATGGCAAATTCCTCTGGCAATCGACCCACACCAAACTCCCGGCAGGCAGGGTAAACGACTGGCCCCTGCAGGGAATCTGTTCCACGCCGTTTATTGAAGGTGATCGACTCTACTATATCTCCAACCGTTGTGAAGTCGTCTGTGTTGACACTGAAGGTTTCCTTGATGGTGAAAACGACGGCCCCTTTACCGACGAAACCGAAACAAGTGAGATTGATGGAGACATCATTTGGAGCTACGATATGATGGACGAGTTAGATGTCTTTCCACACAATCTCGCGACCTGTTCACCACTCGCAGTTGGTGATCTTCTTTTCTTGGAAACGAGTAACGGTGTTGATGAAGGGCATATACATATCCCTTCACCAGATGCTCCATCCTTTATTGCTTTGAATAAGAATACAGGAGAACTTGTGTGGGAGGATGCCTCCCCTGCCGAAAATATACTGCACGGGCAGTGGTCAAACCCCGCTTACGGTGTTATCAAAGGTGTCCCGCAGGTTATCATCCCTGGTGGTGATGGTTGGGTCTATGCGTTTGCGCCGGAAACAGGTGATATCATCTGGAAGTTTGACTGTAATCCTAAAGATTCCGTTTGGGAACTCGGCGGACGTGGCACACGCAACAACATCATCTCAACCCCTGTTGTTTATGACGACAAGGTTTTTATCGCTGTTGGACAAGACCCGGAACACGGTGAAGGCGTAGGACATCTCTGGTGCATTGATGCTTCACAAACCGGCGATATTACCGAGACCGCAGGTGTATGGCATTTCGGCGGTGAACAGTTCAATCGCACAATGTCCACTGTAGCTATTGCTGATGGCCTCCTCTATATCTCAGACTTGAGCGGATTCCTCTATTGCTTGGATGTGAACACTGGGGATCTCTATTGGAAACACGATGCTTTCGCTGCAATTTGGGGTTCCCCCTATGTTGTGGACGGCAAGGTTTATCTCGGCGACGAAGATGGCGATGTTGTTATCCTGAAAGCAGGTAAAACTGAACAGGTACTGTTTGAAACCAATATGGGTAGTGCTGTTTATACGACACCTGTGGCAGTGAACGGGGTGCTTTACATTGTAACCCGTAATACACTGGTTGCAATTTCTGAATAGGAGACTGCTAAATACCAGAATCATTTGGAATCTATCGCATATCTTGTGAGGTACTATCACATGGCGTATAGTAACTTTACATTGGAAACAGTACGGAAAGCATTTGACATAGAAGAGGTTGATATCGCTGGACTTTTCTCTGAGAGTGAACCGATGGCTCCGAGTGAACTGCTTACCGCCGTGTTGGCGAGAAACATACCATTAGCTACTGCTATCGGAACCGAGAAAGCAAAGTCAGAATTGATTGTCGCCAATGTTCTTGTTGAACTCCGTGAGCAGTTAAATCTAAGCATCAGTCTCTTTTCTGGAATTGATTTCAACGTTGATGACGAGAGGGGCCTGACAGGTGTTTGTGATTTTTTGGTAAGTCTCTCACCAGTACAATTTGGTTTGGAAGCACCGGTCATCATCCTTGTTGAAGCAAAGAACGATAATCTTGAAATTGGTCTTGGGCAATGTGTGGCAGAAATGGTTGCTGCCCAGCACTTTAACGCTGAAGAAGATAACGACATTCCGTGTATCTATGGAGCGACGACTTCGGGCACAGAGTGGCGGTTCCTCAAATTGAGAGGGAAGAGGCTCTATATTGATATGCTTCCCTACCAAATTGAACGCTGCGACAAAATACTTGGTATCCTCGCAAACATGGTGGCTCAAAAAGCCTAAGCGCGAAATTTTAGGAGACTCCAAAAATGAAAGCGTTGCAGGTACCAGAATTTTCAACTTACGAGGAAGAAGCCGCTTTTTGGGATAACCTTGACACCGCCGATTTTATGGGAGACGATGGAGAATGGTTTCGTTTTGAGACGAATCAAGCGATTCGTGTGGCAATTCTTCCGGAAATCGCTGAAGAACTTATGAAAAAAGCGCGCGCGCGAGGTGTGTCAATTGAGACCTTAGTGAATGTTGTTTTAGTTGAGCACGTTAGGGAATCAGTTGAACACATTGATTAGTTAAATTTGAAAGTGCCAAGTAAATGGTACTTTGTAGAAAGTTTTATACAAATGAACCTTACCCGAAAAATTAATGAAGCCCGAAAAGCACTCGATGCACACGTCCGGGAAATCGTCAAATGGCACTTTAGCCCAAAGACCGGATGTCCCTTCTGGCTGGAGTACGCAGAAAATCTCGATTTTGACCCGCGAAAAGAGATCGGTGGCTATGCGGATCTCAAGTGTCTCGGACATTTTGAAGACGAATGGCTCCGCGGTGGGCCCGTCCGACGTTGGGTCCCGAAGGCTTACGCCAATGATCCGATTTATGTCTTTGAAACCGGTGGTTCGACGGGCGTACCGAAGTCGCGCATTAGTGTACGTGATTTTCACATTGATTATGAAATATTCAGTGAAACGCTTTCTGATGAAAGTTTCCCACCCGGTAGCGATTGGCTTATGTTAGGTCCAACGGGGCCGCGGCGTTTACGGCTCGCCGTTGAGCATCTCGCACAACATCGGGGTGGCATCTGTTTCCACGTTGATCTCGACCCACGTTGGGTGAACCAACTCGTGCGTTACGGGAAAAATGAGGAATTGGACGCGTATAAAAACCATGTGATCTCACAGGCACTCAATGTGCTGCGCGCCCATGAAAACGTCCAATGTCTCTTTACAACACCGAAGTTGTTAGAGGCGTTGTGTGAGAAAATTTCGTTGCCAAAGGTCGGTATTAAAGGTATTTTTTGTGGGGGAACCGAGATGGACGCACAGTTTCACCGTTTCGCCCGTGAGGAACTCGTTCCGGGCATTGATTTTATTCCAACATACGGGAATACACTTATGGGTTTAGCCACTTGTAAGCCATTCGATCCAGCGGACAACTATGCGATTATCTATTATCCACCGCATCCGCGCGCTATCATTGAATTGGTTAACCCTGAAAATCCGGAGGAGCTTGTCGATTACGGCGAAACCGGGCGCGTCATGCTAACCACGTTAACAAAAGAGTTTTTTGTGCCACGTTTTCTGGAACGTGACGAAGCCGAGCGCGCCGAACCGATTCCCGAATATCCGTGGGACGGTGTTGAGAACCTCCGCCTGCTTACGGAACTCCAGGAAAGTGTCGTCGTGGGTGTTTACTAAGCACTCTTAATCACAGGAGATAAACATGGAAGAGATTAAAACCGTTGAAATACAAGACCTAATATACGAAGAAACCTATACCGCTCACATTCAGAAAAATGGAGCTACGTGGATCGGGTGGATACCGGAAGTTCCGAAAGTCAAGTGTTGTGAGGAAAACACGCAGGAAGCGTTGCTAAAAACCCTCGCAAAAGTCCTTCATGAAACCTTAGTCACTGCAGAAGAAGAATGGGATAGACAAATTGAGGAAGACTTAAAAGCAGGACATCTTGATGATCTCTTACAAAAAGCAGAAGAAAATTTCAAAGCTGGCAAGTACTACGAGATAGAAGACCTCCGGAAATTCTTGGAAAAGTAGTTTTTTAGTGCTTATGGAATAACTATGAACAGAAATGTGTCCAACAAACTGGGCTTCTTGATACAAAAATCGGAAATTTTTGAGTAAACGCGAACAAATATAGAGCAACATGAGCCATATTCTGAATGCTGATTTTTGGAGGTTTTGCGCGAAACTTCCGCGCGATGTTTGAAGACGAGTCCCTCAGAAATTTGAACTGCTAACGCGAAATCCAAGACATCCTTCTCTTCGTTTTAAAAAGGTTGGGATTCTTTGGGCGATTCGAATCGGTAACGAATATAGAGCTTTAGCACGGAAAAAGAACGGGGTATTCGACTGGTTTTGGATCGGAAAACATGATGAATACATAAGGCGGATTCGAGAAGGTTGACGAAAGAATTTTTTGTGCCCCGTTTTCTAGAACGTGACGAAGCCGAGCGCGCCGAACCGATTCCAGAATATCCTTGGGACGGTGTTGAGAACCGCTGCCTGCTTACGGAACTCCAAGAAAGCGTCGTCGTGGGCGTTTACTAAATTGTCTTAACAAACAGGAGAGAAAATAAGGTGATAGTGGACTTTAGTAATGTTCTTAGCAGCATAGCGGATGTGCAAGTGCAAGCACATTGGGAACCAATAGCGGATGCTACGTACAACTTGCATCAGCCAACACGAGAACAGTTCGATAGGCTCAAAGCACGGTTGCCAGAACCAGTGAATATGGAGTGGGAACAGGCGTTAGAACTTTTCAATCTCAAACCTGTGCACCCATTGAAGAACTACAGCCAAGTTGACTTTCAAGTTTTTCTACCACCTTCGGCTGCTAATGTAGGGGATATTTGGGAACTTGACCCGAAAGGGATTCTCCCATTCCTCCATCAGTTTCACCCGGGTGCAACAACGGAGATCACCATCTCTTCTCACAGAACGCCTAAGTCTGACGGTGCGAGGGCGTGTTTACGGGCAATTTCGCCCGATTACGCCGAGGTTGTCTTCCGAATTCATGCGCAGTTCGTGCTGGACGCGTCTGGTATCCGTTTGTTGCCATCACAGTTTGCAGGACGATTGGTACTGAATCGAAAGGAAGGAGAAGTTGTCGAGTTTTCTCTGTTTCTTCCGTCACGCAATAGCAATGTAGATGTTAATGTGTTCAGGGCAGCAGACATAGCTTTTATCCCTCGCATGGAACTTTCCACTTTATCAAGCACACCTGTACGCGAGATAGCATGGGAAACAGCGATCACTGAGGAGGAAGCGTACAAAACGTTAGCGACTGCGTTCTACAAGTTTGCTAAAATTGAGTGGAGCCCAATTGAAGATGCCGTTGCACTCGCGAAAGTAACAAATCGTCCTATCCATGCGTTAGTTTTATTTGGTGCACTTGATGATGAATCGTGCTGAGGGACGGGTAAAATTTTGAGAGCGGGTCCGCTCTCTTCATCGGAAGTCATCAAGTTACTCAACGCGCACTTTGTCAATGTTTGGGTTCTATTGCGAGAGTTACCCGAACTGCAGGACGGTGCCAAAGGAGCTGCTGCCGCTATGTTAGCGACAAAACTCCAAGCGCATTTTGTATATCCGGTGGACTCTCTGATTCTGACGCCAGCGTTGGAGTTTGTCCAACATCTGCCCACGAATGAGTTTCACAAATCTTTTCCCGGTAATGAAAAAAAATCCGAATATTTTAGATGGCTAAAGTCATCTTTAGCGCAAGTAGATAGATAGACACTGAAGAGGAGTCTAAGTATGATAACGAAAATTGAGAAAGTCTTCCGTTCACCCTATTCCGTACCGAACGGTTTGCAAGTTACGGACGACGGTTTATGGATCGTTGATCAGATTACCGATAGAGTCGCTTTAGTTGAAATCACATCAGACCCGGACTATACCGTACCGAAACTCATCCGCGATATTCCGAGCGAATCCTCGAACACAAGCGGGATGACATACGGCGGTGGCGCGCTCTGGTTAGCAGCGAATGGTACTGGCGAACGCTGGCGTCCCGTACGGGATACAGATGCCGAGACAGGTGAGATCTTCCAAGTGGATCCCGATACTGGCGAAACCCTCGGACGATACCCGATACCTGATGGCGGCGGCACGCACGGTGTCGAATATGACCACTACGATGAGGGACATCTCTGGGTCCAAACCCTCAAAGATCAGGTCACACATAAGGTCAGGATTTCGGATTGGTCTATCCAAAAGACGCTTCCATTGCCTCATGGACGTGGACACGGCATGGTTCGCGTTGAAGATGGGCTTTGGTGTACGCATACCTCTGATAGAGTCATCGTCAAACTTGATCTTGAAGACGGCACGCCGCTTGATGTGATTGAGGTTCCTGAAGACTGCCCAGAACCGCACGGTTTATCCCTCTATGGGGACGATTTCCTTTATTGCGATGCTTCTTCGGGATGGGTCGCGAAGATTACATGGTAAAATGATACACATTCCAATTCTACGCGCCGGACGTTCTTACAGAAGTCTGAACACCGTTCGTGTGCCGCATATTAAAACAGGTAAACCCTTGGTTGAGGTGAGCCAAGCCAGCCGTGGCTTGATAGCGAAAGACCTCGTGGACATCGCCCTCCAAAAAGAGGTACTTGGGCAACGTTCTGTTGCCGAATTAGTCGCTATCTGCAAGGAGGCAGCACGTCTTTTCACAACGGCAACGCTGCCACTTGACGGGACCGACCAATCGCCAACGGATTATATCCAACAGGTCTCTGGGACAACCGGTCTACCCGAAGCACTCTGTCAGCAGAATTTAGTCAAGATTCAGGGTGTATTGGAAAACATAGACACGGTTTTGGACGGACTCACCCGCGGACTCGATTTGCAAGTGCTTGACACTGGGTGGGGTGTCCAAAATGGACGGACGTTGAGTTATGTCTGTGAAACGGATTCCTTGGGTGCTGTCCTGCCGAGCAATTCACCGGGCGTGCATTCGTTGTGGGTGCCTGCTATTCCGTTGAAAGTGCCGCTCGTCCTAAAACCGGGACGCGAGGAGCCGTGGACACCCTATCGGATAGCACAAGCGTTTATCGAAGCGGGTGCTCCCGCGGAGGCGTTCAGTTTCTATCCTACCGATTATTCTGGTGCTAATGAAATCCTTGTCCGATGTGGGCGTTCTATGCTTTTCGGTGGTGGTTCAACCGTCGCACCGTGGCTCAACACGCCCCGTGTTGAAATCCACGGACCGGGACGTAGTAAAATCATCATCCACGAAGGAGAACAGAGCGATTGGGAGCAATATCTCGATCTCATCATGGAATCGGTCGCTAAGAACGGTGGGCGCTCCTGTATTAACGCCTCTGGTGTCTGGGTGACAGCATACGGGCGTGAGATTGCTGAGGCGTTGACGGAACGCTTAGAACGTATTGAGCCGAAACCCTTGGATCACCCACAAGCCGGAATCGCAGCGTGGGCGAATCCGAAGGCTGCCCACAGTATTTCCTCGCTTATCGATCAACACCTTAAGGAACCGGGGGCAACGGAATTGACAATGGGTGATCGAGTCGTCGAATTAGATGGCTGCACTTTTCTCAGACCGACTGTGATATGGTGTGAGGATGCGGAACACCCGTTGGCGAATACTGAATTCCCGTTCCCGTTTGTGAGTGTCGTGGAAGTTTCACCAGCGGAATTAGTTGAAGCCATCGACGCGACACTCGTTGCTACCGCGATTACAGAAGATGCATCGCTCATACAGAATCTCATAGCAACACCGCTTATTGACCGGCTGAATTTAGGTGCAATCCCGACGAATCAGATCTCTTGGGATAGCCCGCATGAGGGAAATCTGTTCGAGCATCTCTATCGGCAGCGTGCTTTTCAGCATGGGTAGTCCCTTGAAAAGATTTAATTTTTTTAGACGTTTGGTATCATAGTCATGACCGATAACCCGAATGTTATTCTCATCTTCGCGGACGATCTTGGACGCGGTATGCTCAGCTGCTATGGACAGCAACACTTTGAAACCCCGAATATTGATCGCCTCGCAAACGAAGGTATGAAGTTCAATCATGCTTACGGTTGCGCGTTCTGCGCCCCATCCCGCGCCAGCATGTTGACAGGTCTCCACGATTGCCATGATGGGACGTGGACTTATACACAAGGCGGACTCTACCACAGACTGAGTGCCGGGGAACTAACACTGGATCAGATTACAGAGTTAATCCATACAACAGGACTGCAAGCGGATCCCGACGATGTCTTTTTGGCACAGATCGCCGAGGAAGCGGGTTACGTTACAGGACAGATTGGGAAACTCGAATGGGGTTTTGCCACGACTGGCGCGCGTATTCGTCGCCACGGTTGGCAGTATCACTACGGCTACTATGACCATCAGCGTTGCCACGGTTTTTATCCGCCTTATCTCTTTGAGAACGGACAACCCACGCCTATCCGAGGCAATACTCATGACGATTGCGGTGTACATCCGAATACGGAATCTCCTAAAAATATGGAGATTCGCAGCAATCGTCAAGGGAAAGCAGTATACTCTCAAGACATTTTCAACGAGAAAATTATAGAATTCCTTCGCGACCACAAGGATAACCCTTTCTTTCTCTATCACCCTTCTCAGTTGCCACACGGACCGATTGCTATTCCTGACATTCATCCGGCAGTCAAGCAGTCTTCGGAGTTAACAACGTTTGAGAAAGAGTACGCCTCCATGATCCTAAAACTGGATGAGACCGTCGGGATTATCTTGGACGAACTCGAACGCCTCGGAATAGACGACCGCACGATGATTGTTTTCTCCGCTGATAACGGCCATGAAGTGTACTACCGTCAGGAAGGACGAACGACAGGTCGGCAAGTAGATTTGGACGGAAACCGATTTGACGACATCACAACGAAATTCTATTCGGAGACTGGCGGCGATGTGTTCAACGGAAACGACGGTATGGGAGGCTTGAAATGGTCGAGTTGGGAAGGCGGTACGCGAATTCCTTATATTGTTCGCTTGCCCGGAAAGATTACACCCAGCAGTGTCTCCGATCTTATGCTCACGAACTACGATCTAATGCCAACGCTCGCAGACTTTATCGGCGCGGAAATGCTGCAAGATAAAGATGGCGTATCCTTCTTACCGACGTTGCTTGAGAGGCATGAAGACCAGCAGCACCACGAGTGGGTTATATATGCCTCTCGGCTCGGCCCGGCACTCGTAACGGCAGATGGTTGGAAGTTACGGTATATCAATAGCACAGACAGTTTCCAGTTATATCGTCTCCACGATGACTACCGCGAAGAGAACGATATCTCGGCAGATCATCCTGACCTCGTTGCCCGCCTCAGTGGGTGGATGCTCAATGCTTGTGATGGCGATTACCGAAACGGTACACCCGGAGCACATTTCGCTGGGTATCCCGATGAAAATTGACCTAATCCTTCCAATTTCAACCCATCAGAGAGGAATGTTTTATGCTTATTGTTGATGCCCACCTTGATCTATCCATGAATGCGTTACAAGGCAACCGAGACTTACTGAGTTCCGCCTATACGATTCGTACCCAAGAGGCGCGTACGTCCGGAAACCAAGGCACCGTCGCACTCCCAGAGATGCGTCAAGGACGAATTGCGCTGAGTTTCGTCACGCTATTTGCCCGCTCCACCGGTAGACCCTCTCCGCATTCTGATTTTGCGTCGCCTGCTCAATCCTACGGTATCGCACAAGGGCAATTGGCTTACTACCGTGCCTTAGAAAGAATGGGATACGTCCGCATTATCACGGACCGGGAACAATTAGACAGCCACGTCAACGCTTGGCAGAGTTGGGAGAGCACAGCGATAGGCGATGCCAGCGACTACGATAATGCCCCTCCCTTGGGGTTCGTGATTAGTATGGAGGGTGCCGACCCGATCCTTTATCCGACCCAATTACAAGATTGGGTTGATGGTGGGTTGCGTCTGATCGGACTAACACACTACGGTCCCGGACGTTACGCCGGTGGAACAGGCACAGAAATCGGATTAACCGAACTCGGTCGTCCTTTGCTCGCTGAAATGGAACGTTTAGGCGTTATCCTTGACCTCACGCACTGCTCCGATCAGGCATTCTGGCAGGCATTAGAGCACTACAACGGATTAGTCCTCGCGAGTCATAATAACTGCCGGGCACTGGTGCCGCATCAGCGTCAGTTCAGCGATGAACAATTACGGGCAATCTTTGAACGGGATGGGGTCATCGGTGCTGCTTTTGATGCATGGATGCTTCAACCGGGTTGGGTTACGGGTGAGAGTTCCAATGGAGGAGTTACTTTGAACAATGTCGTTGACCATATTGACTATGTTTGTCAACTGGCGGGCAACAACCGGCACGCTGCTATTGGCACGGATTTGGATGGCGGTTATGGGCGTGAGCAATCCCCCAGCGACTTGGACACCATCGCTGATCTGCAGAAGATACCGGGCTTATTGGCAGATCGTGGCTATAGCGACGATGATATCACCGCCATCATGCACGGCAACTGGCTGCGATTTTTGCACAAAGCATGGTCTTAGATAAGGAGACCTTTCATGAATCGAACACTTAGGCTTCTCGCCCTCGTTGTTATTGGATTGTTTGTTTTTCTGATTAGCGGGTGTTCAAGCAGATCCCGCCCTTACATTGAGCTTGATGGGATAGGCTTCAGCGCCGAATTCGGTCGTCTGAATAAACGTTCAGATCCTGTGCGGCACGTTCAAGGTGGCGCGCGCTTGATCTTGGCTTACGATCTTCAGAGCCGTTCCATCACAGGACATGTGGAGAACATGACCCACCAAACATTGAAACGTGTTAGGGTTACAGTCCGCTTATCCAATGGCATAAAACTCGGTCCAACGCGTGTAGCAGACCTTTCGCCAGGCGCAACGCAGGAAATCAAGTTTGCCGAGATAGACGGAGATTTTACGGGTTGGACGGCGCATGTTGAAGTAGGCGGGAATGAGGATTAAAGGCTATTCTATCGGTCAGCGTTCTTCAGAAAATTAACGCATATTCTTTGCAAAAAAATCATAGGAGGGTCGCCGCGCTGTAACAATCCTTCTATATAATGTGTATGTCTCTAAATTTATAGTAAAGTCCATAATTATTTATACACCGACACAAGGGCGAGGATACAATCCTCGCCAGCGGTGGTGGGGTTTTGTTCCTTGACGAACTGTAAACGTATTTTTGGATTTTACTATAAATGAACCTAAGGAATCTATGCATTATATGGAAGATAACGGGCAGACATCAAGTTTTTGCCACTTGAAACAAAAACAGAAATCTGTTATGATTAAATCCGTAAAAGGAACTCTCTTTCGTACTTTTTGGTATGAGGATACACAAAATTTTCCAAACTTTAGTATAAAAATAGCAAAGGCGAGCTTATGCAAGTCAATATTCAAAATAAAAACTTCACAATTTTAGAGATTCAAGGAAGAGTCGTCGGACAAGATGCGGTCGTGCTTAAAACCATGCTTGAGGAACATATTCAGGCACTTGAGGCGCAAGGTGGAGTTCCCACACTCATTTTCAATATGTCTGGGGCACAGACAATGGATAGTGCGGGCTTAGGTGTGCTTATCACTACCAGCACCCAGATCCGTCAGAATGGGGGACGGACGGCACTTGTTAACGTCAATAAGGGCATCAGACGTATGTTAATTCGGACAAACCTGACATCACTTTTTGAATTTCCCAAAAACCTTGCAGAAGCGATAGCCAAAAGTTTCTAATCGGACGAAACTTAGGAAAGAAACAGTTTTACTCCGCATACCCTGTCCTATCTATGTTCCCGCCATATTTCAGCGCATAAATTAGCAGATTCGACATAAACCGATAGACATCCGTAGAACGTCGGAGCCGCAGCATCGTGCGGCTCTCAATTTCTGCAGTCTCCATTGCACACATATAATCCTTGCGATTGTAAACCACCGCTAACCGATCGTCGATGATAATCCCTTTCTGAAAACGGAACTGCGTCGGTTGTGCGTTGTTCTCATTGCCCCAGAATACATCGCCACCGGTAGGCGGTTTCGGCAAATGGTAATGAATACTGTAGATTTCATGATCGTGGGGTAGAATATCAAGCGGGTACTCTGGAAAAATCTGCCTGAGTTCATCGGCGACGACATGTGCGAAAAGTCCGTTGAAGCCGCAGTCATCGAAAAACAGCATCCCACCCTTTTCAACGATATATTTCCGAAGTGCGGCACGCTCTGCTGATGTGAAACCTGTTTGCAGCGGACCATCTTTCGCCAGCCCTCGTCCGACGGTAATATCTTTGTCGTGTCCTGTCATGATGATGAGTGGGGCATCCATAATCTGTGGATCGGTGAGTCGTAGCGCACCGCCAGCGAAATCCATATCCGCTCGAATCGGGGTGTGATCTTCCAACCATTTGATGAGTGCTGGAATGGCAGTCGGATCCTGCCACCAATCCGAAAGTGAATGTTTGAGTCGAATTAACCGGATATGCCCACGGATCTCGTCTCCTGTGCCTTCAAGGATACCGCCTAATTTTTCTTTCGGTATCTTTACAAAATTCCGCAATGTATCAATTCCATCTCCTAAACCTCCTGTCGGCAAAGAGCCGTCCAGAAATTCTGAAAGTCCACTTTTAGCAGCATTGGTGCCTCGACTTCTTACGACGGAAGATGCACCTTTTTCTATGACGGGTGCTTCTACTCTGGGAGTAACAGATGAATGTACGGATGAAGCATTAGGGGTCTCACCGGTGGGGAGTGTCGGTGCTATCGCCATTTCCGTAGGATTCGGGACATCGGTTTCGAGGTCTAATGGTGCTACTTGCCGCACAACCTCCCTTTCGTTCTTTGGAAGTTGCTGCATAGGCGACACTTGTGTTAGTATGCGATTCGTGGGGATTTCTCTTGAAAGTGGAATGTTCGTCGAGACGGTCCGCCGAGTTGGGCGGGTTTCCACATCCGTTCTGGCAGGATTGAGCGTAACGAAGGTCGCCTCAAATGAATCTTTATTCAACTCCCGCTGTCCAGACAGCAGCAAGGCTGCTATCAGTACAAAGAGCAGATGCAATCCGACTGAGGCGATGACTGCATGAGGTTTGTATCGCAAGTTTCGGTTTACAAGCTGCACCGAAAAATGTCTCTGTTTCATTTTTTTTATTTACCTTGCGGTTCGTTACGGCTTGTGATCTTCGCTAAGAGGATGGAAGTTTCTTAGTCCCCGGTATCCTTAGAGATGCCGCTGAATTTGTAGATAACTCTGTGCATCTAACTCCCGATAATCTGGAATATCGTACCGGTTCCCTTGTACGTCTGTCACAAAAAGTCGTGCCGGGGGCACCTGTTTGATATTCTGGTTCAGCCCACGCACCGAGAACGTTATACGTCCCCGCGCCGTTTGGACCTCCCACTCATGGATGCCGAATTGCTCTTTTACACGATACACTTTCTGAATTGTGGGTGTGAAATATCGTTTATCCAACTCTTCTCGTAGGATTTTCTGACTCTCCGGTGTGAGTTCTGATGGGTTCACGAGAATCCCGATTTCAGTGTCCTCATCGGCAGCGATGGAGATGTAACCATCTGGGTTGCTGAGCGGCATGAGCCTTCTCACCAGCACGCGTAGATGACAGACCTCATCCTGAATTTCGAGCCGTGCTGTCCCGACTTCAGCACGCGTGAACGTGAGTTGGGCTGCATCCAAATAACGCGGCGTAAAGTCATCCGGTTCAGACGACTCCGGTTTTGCCGTGTCATCTGTGGTAAGTGTGCCCTCTTTTTTTCCGTTTTCATTTTTCATATTTATCGCTCCACGGCTTGCGCTTGGGCGCGGATATTGGCAGCTTCCCTTTGCGTTTCTACAAGTTTGTAATAGATACCCTGTTGTTCCATAAGTTCCTCGTGAGAACCGCACTCAACACCCTTGCCTTTTTCGATCACGAAGAGACGATCGGCGTTTCGGAGCGTTGAAAGTCGGTGAGCAATTGCAAATGTCGTCCGGTTCTGCACCAATCTGTCAATCGCTTGCTGAATTTTCTTTTCGGTTTCTACATCTACAGATGAAGTGGCTTCGTCGAGAATTAAGATACGCGGGTTGTGCAAAATCGCCCGTGCGATTGAAATGCGCTGTCTTTCACCTCCGGAGAGGCGTCCACCGCGTTCACCAACTTCTGTATCGTACCCGTCAGGGAACTTGACGATAAATTCGTGGGCATTCGCTGCCTTTGCTGCTGTGATAATATCCTCCATCTTGGCATCGGGATGCGCGTAGGCGATGTTCTCGGCAATCGTGCCGCTGAACAGATACGGTTCCTGTAGTACTACGCCAATCTGTTGACGCAAATCTTTGAGGTTGATTTGCTTGATGTCTTCACCGTCAATCTCCAACTGTCCAGAATCCGGTGTATAAAAACGGCAGATGAGGTTAATGAGCGTTGACTTCCCCGCCCCGGAATGACCGACCAATCCGATCATCTCACCGGGTTGCACGTGTAGATTGATGTCCCGAAGCACCGGTTTGTGGGAGTCGTAACCGAAGGTCATATTGTGAAATCTAACCTCTCCTGTGATATTCGGCATCGCTTTAAGGTTGCCGTCGTCCAACTGTTCTGGTTGCGAGTCTATGACTTCAAAAAGCCGTTCCGCTGCTGTCATTGAACGAGAAGCCCAGTTGATGAGCGGACTGATATAGCGCATCGGTTCATAGAACCTCATGAGATACCCATGGAAAGTCATGAGGGTGCCGAGGGACATTGTTCCAGTGAGAACATCAAGCCCACCAACGTACCAGACGATGAGAGAACCCAACTGAATAGCAGACATCAAAGGTGGGTAGTAGGTCGCCCAGATCATCTCAGCGTTGGTTTCATAATCCCGTGCATCGATGTTAGCATAGGCAAACCGGTTGACTTCACCGCGTTGTTGTCCGAAAGCGCGGACGACCCGAATACCAGATACCGAATCGTTGACGACATCGAACAGTTTTGAGCGTCGTCGCCACGCACGGTGCCAGAGGCTGCGGACTTTCTTCCAAAACCAACCTGCCCCGAAGACGATTATCGGAATCGGGATTAGGATGAAACATGCCAATTTCCAGTTCATCCAGAAAAGGATACCTCCAATCCCAAAGAAGAGGAACACCTGCACAGCGAGAAACGAGAGTCCTTCTAACATAAAATCCTGAAGTCTTTCGCTGTCTTCTGTGATGTGTGAAATGACAGTACCTGTTGTTCGTTTGTCGAAAAATCGGATAGATAAGTTGTGCAAGTGCTGGTAGACATGAGACCGGATGTTTGCAGAGATGCGAAATGTCAACCAAGCCGCCAGACGTCCTTGGAAAATTGCAAATATCAAACTGATGACTTGTGCAGCTAACAGTGTACCAATAGCAACTGCTAAAGCGATTGTCGCGGGTTGAATCCTTCGGAATAGTTCCGCTAACCACGTTAACTGCGTATCCGCTGGCGGAGTAACAAGATTGTTCAACTGTAGGATATCGTCAATCAGAATACGATTGAAATATTGTGGCACTAAAGAAATAAGTGTTCCGACGATGATGAGTGCAATAAAGAGAATTGCTCTACCGCGATAGGGTTGTATGTAGGACAGAATCCGTAGCATCACCTTGTGCTTCTTGGTGCATGCGGGGCAAGGCGAGAACTCATCTGGCAAGGGCAGCCCGCAGCTTTTACAGGCGTGATCCTCAGACTTATAGTCCCAAATGGGTGCTTCGTCGCGTTTGCCGTTTCGGAACTCAATCTCGTCCCCGATGAATCGTGCGACAAACCCGAACTTTGAGGCACAACCATTGGAATACCTGATAAGGTCTACCGTTCCTTCTTCTGTTTCCAGTACCAAGAGTCCAGCATCCACTACGATTTCGGGACGGATGCCAAGTACGCTCTGGTAGGGAATATAGTGGAGCACCTCACCTTCACTTGTTACAGTAAGTATCGCCGCTTCTGTTAGCACGAACCATTCTTCACCGTAATGACCGTCTGAGCGGACATCACTTCGGACAGCAAACCGAATCTGTTCTATCGGGGTATCCAAATTTTGTAATGTCTCTTTGAGTGAGTCGGGCAGCGCGTCAAGCGTACCCGTTGGTGTCTCTGCAGTTGCCATTCCTTCTTTGTTCTCCCATACTTACTTCCCGGGCGTGCGCTCGTCCGGATATTTCCAAAGGACTTTGCGATCAATAGACTTCCAACGCCTTGAATCAACGCGTTGGGTAACAAATATCTTCTTACCACACCTGCACCGTATATCGTGAACATGCCCGTTTGAACAGGTCTTTTTTTCAACAAAGTCGATACTGTCTTGGTGGACGCGATAACCGCGCCTGCATGAATAACAGACTAAGTACATGACGAATATCTCCATCTACTGTGTTTCCGAATATTGGATACTCACCTTTATAAAAACCCGTTTCTCGCAATTTAATTCAAAAAATATGACTTTCTATGTAGGATGTCTCTGTATCCTGACTTCATGCTGACTTAAGCAACAACAGAGTGCTTCTCCAAAACCTCGTCGTTCAGTTCAACACCAAGTCCGGGCTTCGTTGAGGGAATGATGTATCCATCTTCCCACTGCAACGGTTCCTTAAGTATTTCAGCGTGGAAACCATCCCATGTATGGATGCCTTCCTGAATCAGGAAATTCGGACTGCAGACATCCAATTGGATATTTGCCGCGCCGCCAATCGGACCGCCGTATAGATGCGGTGCGATCTGGGCATAGTGTGCTTCACCCATAGAGGCAATCTTCTTCGCTTCAAGGATACCACCTGTAATCGTCAAATCCATCTGCAAAATAGATGCTGCCTGTTGCTCCAGCAGATCCGCGAACTCATATTTTGTCAATAATCGTTCTCCGGTGGCGATTGGAATGCTCGTTGACTGGGCAACGCGTACCATCTCCTTGATATTCTCCGGTGGTATCGGTTCCTCGAACCAGAGCGGATCGTACTGTTCCACGCGTTTCGCAAAACGGATTGCGCTATTGGTGTTGAATTGCCCATGTGTCCCGATTAGAATATCACACCTATCACCAACGGCATCGCGAATGCCACGGATGACACTCTCAGCATAATCAAGGGTTTCTAACCTATCGGCAGTACCTGCATCGACCGGGTCAAACTTGACAGCGGTAAAACCTTTTTCGACGTAAGAGAGCGCGAGTTCGCCTGTTTTTTCTGGAGAATCGCCGCGCCGCCATTGCAACAGGTAGGAATAAGCGCGCAGTTTCTCATGGAACATACCACCTAATAGGTTGTAAATCGGCTGATTCAACGCTTTGCCAACGATGTCCCAGCACGCCATCTCGATCGCACTCATTGCTGGTGTCGTCAGTGGACCCGAGTGCCGTACACAGGGACCTTCATAGAGGGTTGACCAGATTTTTTCAATCCGAAACGGGTCCGTTCCAATCAAGAAACGCTCGCCCCAATCTTTGATGAGTTCAACGACGACATGATTCAGTTGTGTATGATAGGTACATTCGCCTACGCCTTCGATGCCATCATCGGTTATCAGCTTGACGAAAATCCAACGTCTTCCACCCCAGTGTGGCGGCGGCACATCAACGAGATACGTTTTCACATCAACAATCTTCATTCTTTTAACTTTCCTTGCGGAGTAACGACGTGGGTTTGGTATTCACATACCTTTCAAAAGATCTAGGGAAACACCCAAGCAAAAACCCCTCCACTACGTTACGGGCTACGGTTTTCTGGTAGATAGCAGCGAAGAATTATCATCGAAGCCAATCAACAGTTAACCTTATTTTTTTACTTTCGTTGCGGTTGGCTATGGGTTCCACCAATAGGTCACTTTGCCAACCAAGGTGGTATCGAGCAATCCTGATGTTATACTGTCTGTCCCATACGTCTGGTTGAAAACGAAATAAAAATCACTACCGGGGCGGTAGATGTAATTGACTAAGAAATTCGTGGTAACCAGATTCCGGTCACTGTTCCATTGTACATAAAGCTTGGTAAAGAGGTCAGTGGAGAAGGAATAGACGACACGTCCACCGAAGACGTTTGTATCAAAAGAGGCCTGTTCGTCAGATTCTTCTTGTTGCGGTAGTGTGACACGGTTAAACTCGTATCTCGGTTCCAAACTAAAGCGTCCACCGAACCGAAGGTCGAGACGGAGGTCAAATCCTCGTCGGGTGCCGTTGTAGAAATCCCCGACATTGAACCCAAAACGTCCGTTGAAGACCTTGCCTTCAGCGTTGAGCATGAGGTTGTAGTTATTATAACTGTACTTGCCTCTTGGAATGACAATTCCTTCTCGAATCTCAAAGTCCTCGGTAAGGTTCTCAAAGTTTCGGTGGATGCGGAGTCCACCCCAACCGTTGGTTTCCAATTCGAGCCACGTGCTCCAAATAAAAGTTCGCGTTTCTAATTCATTGTCCGAATTGAGAATGATGTCGATCTCCGGTCCAGCCCACATCCGACGAAATCCATACCAATGGAGGTAAGGGGTGGCGCGGACTTCGCTCCGAAACCATCGGCTTCCTGTGCGGTACACATAGCCAGCTTCCGGATTGAAATCGTCGCCAATGTCTGTATAGGAGGCGTTCACTCGTGCGACTTCGCTCTGCCAATTTCCGCCGAAGTACAACGCGTTTGTGTTTCCGGTGGGAGGGGTTTGCTCGTTGACGAGGTCGTTTGGTTCAAAGGTACGTGCCCAGAGTCCTCGAAAATTCATCCTGTCGGTGGGACGATAGATAAAATCAACGCCAGTTGCTCGATTGTGTGCATCAGGACCTTGCTTATTAATCCCAATCACACCGAGGCTCGAACCTGTAAAAAGATCGCGCTTGATACGCAAAACCGAGTAGTTTGTTCTGTCAACATCAACTGCGTCTAAATTTTCTGTAGCGTCGGCTGCATACTTATCCGTGAAAACGTTCAGAAGCCCAACACCGAAGCCTCCGACTTTACCGGTAATCTTTCCGCCTGTCAAAATCGGGATTGCGTGTCCTTCTTCAATACCGATGCGACGACTGTAGAAAAGTAGGAGCGGTGGCGGTGCATTGAAACTTGTCCGTGGGATGCCAAAGTCGAATAAGCCTGCGCCCTCTAAGAAGAATTGGCGTTTTTCTGGGAAAAAAAGACTGAACCGCGTTAAGTTCGCTTGTTCTTGGTCCGCTTCAACCTGTGCGAAGTCTGTGTTGACGGTTAAATCAGCTGTCAGGTTTGAGGTGACACTCACCTTCATGTCTCCTCCAAAGTCGAACACACCAAAGGTTCCTTCCTCATCTGTCCGGGCGACACCGGGGAGGAGATACGGTAGGAGCTCAATATTCCGGCGTTGTGAGATACCTGATAAACCGGTCAGCGTTCCTAAGTGCGTTGTCCGATAGCGTGCCAGGAAGGTATAGGCTGCTGGCACTGGTGACCATGTGCCTTCTTCCTGATTCTTCTGGATAGTGCGTCCAAGATTCAAGCCCCATGTTAGTGCTTCTTCACTCTTAAACCTCAATTGACTGAAGGGGATCGCTATCTCTGTTGTCCAATTATCGCCGTTAATTTTCGCTCGAGAGTCCCAAACCGCGTTCCAGTTCTCGTTTCGACTGTCGCCGCTGTCCATGAGCGCGACATCTTCCCGCGCTCCCAGCGGATTGACTCTGAAGAAGAAGCCGCTGCGCCTATCGTTATAGGTATCCAGTAGGACAAAGACGTTGTCTTGGTCCCACATCATCGCGTCGCGTCGCATCTTATTCGCAATAATCTTGGAACGGTCAGGTTCGCTGCAGACGAAACCGAAATAGATATGTCTGTCATCGTAAAGGATGCGAACTTCTGTTGATTCCGTCAGCGGTTCGCCAGCATCGGGTTCAAATTGAATAAATTGACGGATGGGTGTTGCTTTCTGCCAATCGGACTCTGTGAGTTCACCGTCGATTTCGATGCTCTCATAAGTACGGTATGCTTCTGCTTGGAGTTCCTCAGTTTCGGCATGCACGCCAACACCAATAGAAAAGAGGAATAGTATCGATAGCCATCTACATAGATTATCCATGGTATATAAAGTGGGAACACGACCTCCTTGATTATCTTAAGCTTTTTCTTATTATACCACATTTAGTCAATGTACCCAAGCCTAAAGACTTGGGCTTGTTAGGAGTTCATCAAACAATAGGGGTTGTCTGACGTTCTCTAAGCCCGCGTCTGGTGCTTTGTTCGTGTTTCTCGCTTCATAGAGGTCGGTAACTCAACGCTCTCCACGATGGGCGCAAGCCGCCCGTAAGAGTATGTTTATCGCAGCGTTGTGGTCTCGGTCTAAAGACATGCCACAAAAACTACAATCAAATGTTCGTATCGCCAGTGAAAGTTTTTTTCGCGACTTCTTACCACAACAGGAGCAAGTTTGCGAGGTATTCTTAGGATCAACTTGGTGGAAATGGAAACCGTCTCTTTCGGCTATGTTTCCAGCCCACTGAAAGAAGGTTGCCCAAGACGCATCGGAAATGCTCTTGCTGAGGTGTTTGTTCTGAATCATATTGGAGATCTTTAGATTCTCTGTTACCAACACATTATTTTTCTGATGGTGGTAGAGTTTGTAGACGAGTTTGCCGATAAAGTCTTTACGTTTGTTTGTCGTTCGTTCATGGTGCAATGCGAGTTTATGTTGCTGTTTTTTCGTGCGGTTGCTTCCTTTTTTCTTTCGGGAAAGGTCTTTAGAGTGTTTTCGGAGCAGTCCTTCTGCTTGGCGATACCAGCGGCGGTTATCTTCTTTTTCGCCTTCGGAAGTCGTCAAGTAATGCGCAGTGCCAACGTCAACGGCGATTGCGTCTGTCGGTTCAACTTTCGGAGGGTCGGGTATCTCACAAGAGATGTGGGCATACCAGCCACTTGCTTTCTTGACGATTGTTACCTCTTTCGGGTCACCTTGTAGGGGACGGTGCATGCGTATCTTGACTTCGCCTAACTTCGGCACTTTTAAGCGATTGTGCCTAAAATTGGTCTCTATTATCGGGTTCTCACGAATGCGTATTGTCTGCTTGTCAGTGTCTTTCGTCTTTTTACGAACAACTTGGGTATATTTGCGAAGACTCCATGTTAGAGAACGCACACGCTTTTTATGGCGAGGATACCCTTTTTTGGCATCTCCGTTCTTACAACGTTTGCGGAATGCAGCAAAGGCTTTGTCGGTTCTTCGCAACGTGTGGTTCTGGAAATCTTGTGGCACGGAGCGGAAATCATCATATTTCTCACGGGCACCTGTGAGAAGGGTTTGCTGCTCAGAGAGGGAAACAAAAATACCTTCAGTCTCATACGCAACAAGCCTATCGTGGCGCGCAGAGTTCTGGAGTTCGCACAAGTGCTCAAACCACAGTAACAATGTTTGTTCCTGTGTTTTCGTAGGATACATAGGATAGACAAAAGTTAATTTCATGGTATATCAGGTATCAGGCGTTTATCCCCTACGACGTGGGAGGCAAGCACGTTACCGAGGGGTAACGCGTCGTATGCTTGCCAACCTGATACTCTAATTATACTACATTTCGGACCGAACATCAAATATATTTTCGCGTTCTGATCCTTTCCAAGAGGGCGGTTTTTCCTCCCAAACCTAAAGGATTGGGATTCCAAAACCGACTATTCCCTTGAAATTCTGCACATTCTTATACCGTAAAAAAAGATTTGACTTTGGGCGGAAATTATGGCATGATTAATACAACTTTCGGAGATCCATTTGGATTTTTTAAATAAGTTCTTAAAGTAAGGAATACGTCAAAGAATAGATTAGAAAAAATGTAAAACACGATTGGAGGAAGTATGAGCAACGAAAGCAAATGCCCAGTGATGCACCACGCTCAGGCACAGGGCACTATAGCAAATCAACAATGGTGGCCGAATCAGTTGAACCTGAAGATGCTCCACCAGAACCCACCCTCAGCCAATCCTATAGGAGAGGATTTCAACTACGCTGAAGCGTTCAATACAATCGACTTGGCGGAATTGCAGCGTGACATCGAAAAAGTGATGACGACATCGCAGGAGTGGTGGCCCGCCGATTACGGACACTATGGTCCCCTCTTCATTCGGATGGCGTGGCACAGTGCAGGCACGTACCGCATCCACGATGGGCGCGGCGGCGGTGCCTCCGGCACGCTGCGCTTTGCACCCCTCAATAGTTGGCCCGACAATGCCAGCCTTGATAAGGCGGTCCGGTTGCTCTGGCCCGTCAAGCAGAAGTACGGACGAAGCCTTTCATGGGCAGACCTGATAATTTTCACTGGAAATTGTGCCATTGAGTCAATGGGTCTCAAGACCCTCGGATTCGCTGGCGGACGAGAGGATGTCTGGGAGCCTGAAGAAGACATCTATTGGGGATCCGAGACCACGTGGCTCGGAGATGAACGCTACACCGGTGAGAGGGATCTGGAGAAACCTCTTGGTGCCGTTCAGATGGGTTTAATCTATGTGAATCCCCAGGGCCCCAACGCGAACCCGGATCCGGTTGCTGCAGCAGTAGACATTAGAGAGACGTTCCGTCGCATGGCAATGAACGACGAGGAGACAGTCGCGCTCATCGCTGGTGGACACACGTTCGGCAAGACCCACGGTGCTGCGGATGCGGACGAGTACGTCGGCCCCGAACCCGAAGGTGCTTCCCTTGAGGAACAAGGACTCGGTTGGAAGAACACCTTTGGCAGCGGCAAGGGCGGCGACACGATTACCAGTGGATTGGAGGGTGCCTGGACCGCTACGCCGATCAAGTGGGACAATGGTTTCTTCTACAACCTGTTCAATTACGAATGGGAACTGATAAAAGGTCCCGGCGGTGCATGGCAGTGGACTCCTAAAGACGAATCCGCACAGGACACCGTGCCGGATGCTCACGATCCGTCGAAGAAGCACGCGCCGATGATGCTCACGACTGACCTATCTCTGAAGGCGGATCCAGCCTACGAGAAGATTTCCAGACGTTTCTACGAGAACCCGGACGAGTTCGCAGATGCTTTTGCGAAGGCGTGGTATAAGTTAACCCATCGCGATATGGGACCTCGCACACGATGCCTCGGTCCTTGGGTTCCTGCGGAACCGCAGTTGTGGCAAGACCCTGTCCCTGATGTTGATCATGAATTGATTGGGGAGCAAGACATTGCTGCTCTCAAGGGCAAATGCCTTGAATCGGGACTGTCCATTTCCCAACTGGTCTCGACTGCTTGGGCATCTGCGGCAACATTCCGCGGTACCGATAAGCGCGGTGGTGCTAACGGCGCACGCATTCGCCTCGCACCGCAGAAGGATTGGGAAGTCAACAATCCGCCTGAATTGGAGAACGTACTTCAGACCCTGCAGGGGATTCAAGCGGAATTTAACGGATCGCAGTCCGACGGGAAACAGGTCTCGCTTGCTGACTTGATCGTTCTCGCTGGATGTGCAGGGGTTGAGTCAGCTGCGGAGAACGCCGGTATTGATGTAGAAGTTCCCTTCGCTCCGGGACGCACGGACGCGTTGCAGGAGCAAACGGATGTCGAATCGTTTGCTGTGCTTGAACCGACCGCCGATGGATTTCGCAACTATCTCGCAAACGGACAGGAGAGAACAGCCGAAGAGCTGCTGGTGGATCGGGCGCACATGTTGACGCTAACCGCTCCTGAGATGACGGTTCTCGTCGGTGGCTTGCGCGTCCTGAATGCAAACGTCGGTCAGTCCGACCTCGGCGTTTTCACGAACCGCCCTGAGACGTTGACGACTGATTTCTTCGTGAATTTACTTAACATGAACATCGAATGGCTGGCATCTTCTACAACCGAGGGTGTGTTCGAGGGTCGACATCGTTTGACAGGTGATCTCAAGTGGAGCGGCACCCGTGCCGATCTCGTATTCGGTTCAAACTCTCAGCTCAGAGCGATTGCGGAAGTCTACGCATGCGATGACGCACAGGAAGCATTTGTGCGTGATTTCGTGGCTGCGTGGAACAAGGTCATGAATCTCGATCGCTTCGACCTTGCCTAATCTTGGTGAGGTAAGGGCAGTGGGAGCGTGGAACCCTTATGCTCCCATTGCTCCAATTCGTTGTGTGGGTTCTGGGTCCTGTGAGGTGAAGGGTTGGTTAAACCTAATTATCTTCAGAGTCTTTAGGGGGTTTTGGCTGAGGTTTATCTTTTCCATTTTTAGCCCATTCTACCCACTCTGCATGCTTTTGCTTCGCTCCTTCTAACCGGGCTCTCTGAAGTTTTTTCTCCTGACGTTTTTCGAGAATCCTTTTGACTAACATGATAACCTCCCAGATTTCCATTTTAATCTTTTTTTTTATTTGTCAACTCGTTTTAATGCTACAGGTTATTTTGCCTATCCTCCGTCCTTCCGCATTTCCATGCTTGGTGTAGGAGCGAGTTTTACTCGCTATACCTACTGATTACTGACCGCTAACAGTTTCCGACCGTTCTAAAGAATCTTATTGATTTTCTCCCCAAAGTGTGGGAAAATACAGAGAGTCTACCCCTTTACAGACAGGAGAACTATGAAAAACGATAAGAAAACGATTTTCGGTTGGTGCATGTATGACTGCGCGAATTCCGCCTATATCACCACTGTAATCGCCGCTATATTGCCGAATTATTTTGCGAAAGCCATTGTAGGCGAAGCAGGTGTGGACATTCTCGGCATGAATGTGAGTGCGACGGCGTTGTGGGGCTATATGTTGGGAACCGCGGCGTTCTGTGTGTTCCTCTTTGCACCCGTGCTTGGGGCGATTGCCGATTTCTCTGCCGCAAAAAAACGGTTTCTTATGGGGTTCGCGTATATGGGCAGTATCTTCGCAACAATGCTCTATTTTTGTGAGTCCGGTGATGTCGGATTGACGATTCTGCTATTTCTCGGTTCTCAAATTTGCTTTGTCGGCGGTAATGTTTTCTACGATGCGTTCTTACCACAGATCGCCTCCGAAGACAAACTGGATTCCGTTTCTGCCAGGGGATATGCGTTTGGGTACATCGGTGGTTCGCTCCAATTTGCGCTTGTGCTTGCCCTCGTCGCTATGCAAAAGACTCCAGCGGATCAAGCAATGGCGGCACGCATCGGGATGGCGATGACGGGTATCTGGTGGGCAGGTTGGACGCTGTTAACGCTGAAATACCTAAAAGAGGAAAAAACGTCGTATCAGCTTCCAGAGGCACACCGCAACAAACCCAAACCTATCGCCTATCTCATCCTCGGCATCAGTCGGACGCTTTCGACCGCGAAACGGGTCGGACGCTTTAAACACCTTACCCTCTTCCTCATCGCCTATATGATATATAACGACGGGATCCACACCGTTACCAGCATGGCGACAATTTACGGCACAGAAGAATTAAATCTTTCGGCAACGGCACTCATGGTCACCCTCCTGTTGGTGCAAGTGGTTGCGATAGCGGGTGCGTTGATCTTCAGTCGGCTCGCAAATCGCATTGGTGCGAAACGCTCCGTGATGTTTGCCTTGGTTCTGTGGAGTGGGGTTGTTACGTATGGATACTTTATTCATACCGCAACGGAATTTTTTGTTCTGGGAATAGTTGTTGGTGTGGTCCTCGGTGGGACACAGGCGTTGAGCCGTTCCTTTTATGGCGCGATGATTCCAGAGCAGGCAAGTGCGGAGTTTTACGGATTCTATTCTGTCTTCAGCAAGTTTTCCTCAATTTGGGGACCCGTAACGTTCGGTGTTATCGAACAGATCACCGGCAGTGCCCGTCTTGCCATCATTTCATTGATGATTTTCTTTATTGTCGGATTGGTGCTGCTGGGTTTTGTGGATGAGACAAAGGCAAAGGCGGACAGGGATAAGTTTTCATTCTAAAATATTTGGAACCTCGTCAGAAGGTCTTATAGATCCACATCAGTTCTTGTCACAATAATTTCTCAAAGGAGACGAAACAATGAAACTTATGAAATATCGCCAAGTGCTGCTAATGAACCTTTTAGCCATATTTGGATTCTCGATGATATGTGGGTGTTCGGCGTTCGGACCGAAAAAGATTGAACGTCCGGAAGTTCCGCCCGATTTTCCGTTTCCTGTCGTTTGGCTGCAACCTAAAGAAAAGGCTGTGCGTATTGATGAGTTGACCGAGCGAGAATTGTGGGGACTCGTTATGGTTAAGAAATGGAAGGAAGGAAACCGTTTTGTTGGGACCAGCATGGATACCGATACTGGGAAAGTGTATTTGTACTATCCTAATGTTGTTTATGTGAAATGGGAAGATACCGAACTGCCTGATGGTACACTCACTAAATATGCCTCTGAGATTTCAGGACCAGGTGGTAGCACAATTACAGACCAAGTCCGGGAGGGAATACTTCCCCCAGGCGTACTCGTATTAGACATGGATTCTTCGGGCATAGATCCGTATGTGTACCTATTAGACTGACTCGGTGGATGCCCCGATGTTGGCAGATGGCAGCCTACTGTCATGCTTCCAGCGTTTCACGCAAGGGCGTTGGGTTTCACTTGGTTTCTGTTTGATGTAACGTCTATGGAGCGAGCGTGTTCATCCTCCTATGGCTTTTCAGGATTTTGGTGGTATCCGTTCAACCCAACCTACAATAACGGACATTTCTAAAATTGATAGTTATGGTGGGTTTCTGAAGCGCGCCACTTAATTCGCTAACTCGAAAATAATTGGGAGTTCCAGTCGCAGGCTGTTTCCCTCTTGTTCTTCGGGGAAGGGTGGATAAGGCACGGCATTTCGGACAGCGGCGAGCGCGGCGTTGTCCAATGCCTTTGAGCCGGAGGGATCCGTAACAACTGGGTTCTTGATAGTTCCATCTTTGAAAAGCGTGAACCGAACCGTTGTGGTGCTACCATCGTCTAAATTGCGGACGCGTGGTGGGAAACGTTGGACCTGTTTTATTCGGTCCCGCACCGCTTTTAAGAATTCGTTGAACGACTGTTTCGCATCCCCTAAGTTGACAGAGGCGAGTTCAAGATTGCCCGGGTCGTTGAATTCCGTTTGTGCGAGGCTTGTTCCCATATCCATTCTCGTGACCAAACTTGTGGACTCAAACTTCGGCACCTCAAACTTTGGCATTGTTGTAACGATGTTTGTCTGTTGTCGAGTTGCCTTAAACAGATTTTTACCGATTCCAGTTACGTTGGGTGCCATCACTGGACGTGTGGAGACATCACTCGTCGGCAGCGTGAAACGTGCGTTCCCCATCGGGATTTTAGCATCCGTTGTGACGGGTTGTCCTTTGGGAGCCTGGAGCTTAGAAAACTTCGGTTTTCTGGGTTGTCGTGTTGTACGAGGCGGTGTACGGCGTTTCGGCTCTGGTTTCGTGGCTTCTAAAACGACACTCTCTACTTTGTCTTTGTTTGTATCTAACACTGTTTTTTGAATAAAGTAGATAGCACCAATAATAATTCCAACTACATGCAGTCCGATTGCGAAACCCCATGCGATTCGGATCGCTTTCCTTTTGCGTTGTTGGGCGGCTTCTCGGTTCTGCCTCTGAACATCGGTCATTGTCATCATATTCTTCTTTTCCCCTTCCTTTCAGCACTCTGTAGACGTGCTATATCAGTAATTAGTCTTCATAACTCAGTAGCTTATATCTGTTGTTTTTAACAACTACCGAGCCGAGAATCTTCAATTCCCTCTGTTCACCAGCGGCATTCTGTAATGTCAAAACGGTTCCACGCAAAAGTTGGAACCCCTCATAAGTCTCCTGTGGTCGGTCAAAGCGGATGTCAACAAACTTCAGGTTGTGCCCTCCGAAGTGAGCGATCCACTTTCTCATACCTATATTGCACTTTTTATTTAGATTTGACCAAGCAAAATCGCCTGGAAAATTGTTGGGTGGACGGCTTGCAGGGAACGCGGGCCAAATCCAATCAAGATACTCCTCGCGTTGCACACGTAGGCGGTCCAACTGTTCGATATCTTTTCGATTGAGTGCGTCTACAACTGCCAGACCAAGTTGGCATGGCGAGTCGAGACTATTTTTCCAATCCGATTTCTCACATCCGACTGAACTGCTGTAGATAAACAGTGTCGTTAGAAGGATGTAAAATGTGTGAACGGTGCGTTCATTACCTCTGCGCACTCGTTGTCCATCCTGTGGTCCAGTTGTTGCTTGGGCTCACGCCACCGACGAAGTCAACTTGTTCAAAGAAACCGTCACTTGGAGGATTCGCAGGTGTTACGGCTTTCGCGCCTGCGCCAGGTGTGAAGTTCGGTGCGGACTTATTGAATGGTGCTACCAAGCGTGGATCAATTTCTTTATTGTTGTTGGCGGCTGCAAAACCGGCTTCGTCGAAACCATCGTCGTCTTTTTCATCGCCGAAATTGCCTTTTCTATTTTCAAAGAAGATACTGTTTTTAACAACCAGTTTCCCACCCGTTGCTTGCGCGTGGGTTGCTTCATTGTTGATATCGAGTCCGACTTTGTTAAATCCGATAACGATGAAGTTTGCGAATGTGCCAGCAGCACCTTCGCGAATCAACATACCGTTATCGCTTTCCTGACCAGCAGGATCACCGACGAGTGTCGCGTTGTAGATAGTCGCGGCGGAACGTGGCGTTGCCTCGTTATCTTTACTGCTGTTATCGACTTCAAAGCCGTTGTCTGCATCGTCGCCATACTGCTGCACGACGAGGAACTGCGCCTTACCTGTCCAGCCATCTGTCCAGTCAAAGGAATCGTCGCGGGCACCGGTAACCATGACATATTTAAGGTTGACGGTACCGCCGAACATCTCAACGCCATCATCTTGGTTCATGTGTACTTGGACGTGATCCACGACAGTACCGGATCCAACACCTTGGAAGGCGATGCCGTTCAATTCGTTATCAGGACTGAATTCGATACCCGCATACTCGACACGAACATAGCGGAGAACACCGCTGCTGTCGGTGGGATCGTTTCCACCGAACGCGCCTGTGTCGCCTTCGCCGAAAGTTACGCCTTGGTTCGTTGGGGCACTACCGTTGATAATCAGACCACCCCACTGTCCTCGTGCGCGGGAACCTTCAAAGGCATCACTCGACATAACAATGGGAGCAGATTCTGTGCCTTCCGCCATAATTTTAGAGCCTTGGGCAATGATAAGTGTACCGTTGGTTGCCTGCTCTCCGTAAATTTTGACACCCGGCTCAATGGTTAATATTGCGCCATTTTTGACAAACACTGCGCCTCGTAACAGGTACTCGTATGTTTCAGAAAGGTGCCAGTTTGGACTATCAGGTTCGCTCAAAAGTGAACGTAACTGGCGTTCATAAGACAACTGGTTCAGGTCACCCTCCAATTCCTGACGCGCATAGGCAGTGAGGTTTTCATCTTTGAGGATAAGTTCGATGTTCTCACTGAGTTGACTGAGTTCACTGTCGGTCCTCGCGGTGAGGTTACCCTGCAAAACGACCACTTGGTGTCCGTCAACATCAAGAACTGCTTCTTCAAGGATAAGTGCTTCCCCCGTTTCATTGCTGCCGCAACCGACAAAAGCCAACGCAATACTGACCGTGAAAATCGCTATCAACAAGAACACCCAACTCTGATATATACCCTGTGTTTCAGTGGATGCGGGGGCACCCGCAATGTTTAACATTAACTAATCCAACTCCGTGTTTATTTGTTATCTACGCCTAACCGATCCTACGGTCAGGCATTTATGTTGTTGTAAATTACTTTTACAATTAAGGATACTCGTAAATTGTTGCAAGAAAATGACAATATTATGATTTTTTTATACTTTGCAGATTTTTCTTCCTGATCGCTGACTGCTGATGGCTAATTCCACTACAAATTGTAGCTTATTCCAAACGAGAACGATCTACCGAGCTTATACTCAAGATAGGTTGCTTCTCCTATCTTGTAACGGACGTAGGGGTCAATCAGGTTTTTCGCCGAAATGCTGAATTTGAAGTGATTGGCAACCGTTCGGCTGAAACTCGCGTCCAACTGCCCACGTGGTTGCTCGTAAACATCCGGTGCTCCGTGATTACCTACCTCGGAGAGCCTACGCCCAAAGATATTATAGGCAATTGCGCTGGAAATACCCCAGTTGGGATCTTCAAAACCGATGGAGACGTTAACGATGTAAGGACACTGTCCTTGTAGTGGACGTTCGGAGGAGGTCTGAATACCAACATCTTCCGGTAAAACCACTTGTGAGGAAATCAGTGCAGCGTTTGTGTTGATGGAAAATTTACGTAATGTCTCTGTGAGGATGCCTAAATTCTGGCGAGCTTCTAACTCCAAACCGTAATTGTTAGCACTTTCGGCGTTTTCATAGGTGATTCGGACTTCTGCCTGGGGTTGGACGATCTGCTCGATCGGTTTTTGGAACCGTTTATAGAACACACTTACCGCCAGAATGCCGCCTATCTGGGGAAAAGTTTCCCAACGGAAATCGAAATTGTCGATCTGAGTCCGCTCCAAATCAGGATTGCCAAGAATCGTTCTACCGCCGACGAAGTCTGTAAATTCAAAAGGCGCGAGTTCCCGAAAATCGGGGCGTGTAATCGTGCGAGATGCTGCGAGGCGCAGATTCATCCGATCTGTTAGGCGATACGTTACATTCAACCCCGGCAGCCAATCGAGAGTTTCCAGACTCGCTATAAGCGGTCTTCCTGAGGCAGAGAATGGATCGTAGGTGGTAACCGTTTGATCCGAAGACTCCAATCGGACCCCGGTCATGACCTGCCATTTTGCGGTAATCGGTAGATCGAGCATCAAGTAGCTTGAGTAGATATTGTGGTCTGCAAGATAGTTATCCGTAGAGCGAGTGGATTCCCGCAATTCAAAGACACGAGGGGCTATGTTTTGCGTTTGGAAAAGGATTTCAGGTGGATCGGATAGATTGACGGTAGCGTCTACTTGGTCAGCAGGTAGGAATCTAAATCTACGTACGTCAAACGTCCGCGCCCGATCTCGCAAGAGTCCACCGAATTTGAAGAGACCTTCGGCACCAAGTGGAATTTTCCAATCAACCCGTGCGTTGTATTCATCGTCCTCAAGATCAAAGAAGAACCGACTACCGCTATGTGTGACATCACGGAAAGTGTATGTTCCATCGCCTCTATCTTCGTAAATATTTTCACGCGTGTCGGGTTCATCGCGTGATGCACGAGAATAGGTCAGTCGCCACTCCATAGAGACATCGGGTTGTTCTGGGCCTTCTTCTGTAGTTTCCAATGCGGGCGCGCCAAAGTTAAAGTCGTGCATTCCTGCGAGTTGTCCGGAGAAGAGTTGGCGTTCAACGTATCGGAGGCGGAAACTCCGCATATCTGTGTTTCTATCAGCGTTGAAGCCCTCCCATGTTCGCGTTTCGTCTTCAGCCGTGTGTGTGAAAAGCGTCTTTATGCTGAGTAAGTGTTGTGGAGAGAAACGGAGACTGGTATTTAGGACGCTCCCCCAATCCACTTCGTTACCACTCCGTTCAACGTTATACGAAGTTACAGGTGAAAGCGTCTCGTTCAAACCGATCCGGAAGGCGTTGCGAACCTGTGTGCCGTAACTATGACTATTGCCGTAAGAGATTACACCTAAATAGCCGAACTCTTTACCGAGAATCTTGTTGCTATTACCGAGACTGAATTTATAACCTTGGTTGATTGGTATGGATTGTCGTTCTGGCGACCAGACATTGGAAAACGATTGACCGAACTCCTGAATTTCTTTGGGGGTGAATCCTAAGGGTGTAAAACGCCCTCGTTCACGAATTGGTACGTCTGCTGCTCGATTTTGGACAATGCTGGGCAAATCGCGCGAACCGTCGTCAAATCCTAAGAAATCCAAATCGCCACCCGGGTATGTCAAGCCGTCTGCTCCTGTTGCTTGTGTGTTGAAACCGCTTGACATTGACAGGGACATTGTGAGTTCTTCTGGGAAGTCTTTGGTGAACACTTGAACAGAACCGCCAGCAAAACCGCCCGGCTGGTCGGGGGAGAAGGTTTTGACTGTCTGTAGACTCGCGAGGAGGCTTGCGGGGAAAATATCCATTGGCACAACCCGACGGTTCGGCTCAGGACTCGGAATTTCAACATTATTAAGTAGTGTATTACTGTAGCGTTCTCCGAGTCCGCGGACGAACACATAACGTCCACCAACAATGCTGACCCCAGTCACCCGTTTAATAGCCTCACCGGCAGATGAGGCGGGGAGACGGCTAATTTCTTCTGTGCTGATACTATCTTCAATTCGTGAGCTGCGCATCCGCTTTTCAAGAAGACCGCGCTCACTGGCTTGGCTCAGTCTGACCGGTAATTTGATTGCATCAAGTTTTACCACTTGCGGTGTCAGTTTGACTTGAAGTGTTTCCGGTGTCGCGTCTGTGCTCACCTGAACATCGGTAATGACATAAGTATTATAAAATGGTGCGCTTGCGTGAATCTTATAGGTGCCGCTCGGCAATTCCAGTGAAAACGCACCTGTCTCATCCGTTGTGGTTTGAATCTTGGTATCGGCAACCCGAATGGTCACCTCTGGTATCGGTGCCTCGGTGTCGTTATCTACAACGGTACCCGTTATTTTGACGAGCTGCTGTGTTTCATGGTTATCAGCACCTACCTCTCCGGGTGCGATTCCTGCGCCAAGCACCAAAAGCAATGAACAGATGCGAAACCATTTCCCCAAAGGTGGAGCTTGCAAACCCATGTTAAGAAATCCTCTCCTTTTGCTTCATTATAGAACGCGCAAATGGTGTTCCGTCAACGTTTCTATTCCCAACACTATTCCAATGGTAGGAAAATTGTAATCCTCAAATGCAACAAAAGTGTGTTATTTTTTTGTTAAAAAATAGTAGTTATCAGTTATCAGATTTTCTTGATATTTTCTCCTGTAAGTCTTATAATAATTATTAAGGACAGGCGACTCTGTTGTATGGAAGGTGAATTGGTGCTACGCGAACTGCTTCGGAAAAGCATTCATTTATCGGGACTTACCCTACCGGTTATCTATCTCTTCTTGGATAAATCGACGATGTTGGTTTTAATCGGGATATTGACCGGATTCGCGCTTGCCGTGGAATTGGTGAAGTGGCTCTCTCCACCTTTCGGCGATTTCTTTTTCCGAATTTTCAAACCTCTCCTCCGCACACATGAGCGCAAAGGCGCGATAACGGGTGCAACCTACTACCTCATCAGTGCTTTCTTGTGCATTTTCTTTTTTGCTAAGACGCTCGCTATTGTTTGCATTTTTTTCATGATATTGGGGGATCTCGCAGCTGCATTGGTGGGTAAACAGTGGGGTAAAACAAAACTCCTCGGCAGAAAGAGTTTGGAGGGGAGTGCTGCGTGTTTTGTTGTCTGTGCCGCTATCGCTTTAGTTAAGTTGAATCCTGTTATAGCAATCATCGGTGCCTTGGTCGCAACAATCGTGGAGCTCATTCCGTTTCCTATTGATGATAACCTCACAGTACCACTTGTTTCAGGAGCGGTGATGCATTTCCTGATGTAAAGTGGCAGTCAGCAGTCAGTTCGGATTTTTTCTCCGAAAAAATCCTTTCAGTTTTCAGTCACAAGAGCTGCTGAGTGTTTCGGAGTTCTCATTTATAGTAAAACCTGCAATTAATTAGACATTATGGAAGGGCGAGGTTACAAACCTCGCCAGCGGTGGTGAAGTGTTTTGTGTTTCCCAAAGTGCCCTCTTATTTTCGGATTTTACTATAAACTGACAACTGATAACCGATAATTGATAACTGACAACTCATATTATGGCGCACATCAAACTTGAGAATATTGTAAAACGTTTCGGCGATGTCGTCGCTGTCAAGGATTTTAACCTTGAAATTGAGGACAAAGAGTTCGTCGTCTTTCTCGGTCCCTCCGGCTGTGGCAAAACCACAACGCTCCGCCTCATTGCTGGCTTAGAAAACCCTGAAGAAGGCGACATCTTCATTGATGGACAGCGCGTCAACGATCTCTCGCCTGCGGATCGCGACATCGCTTTTGTCTTTCAATTCTACGCCCTCTATCCACATCTGAGCGTCTACGATAATATTGCTTTTCCACTCAAAGCGGTGAAGGTCTCAAAATCCGAAATTGACACGCAAGTTAAGCGGGTCGCCGAGATTTTACAGATATCCAATATGCTTGATCGGAAGCCGAATGTGCTTAGTGGGGGTGAGATGCAACGCGTTGCACTTGGGCGTGCAATGGTGCGTCAACCGAAAGTTTATCTCCTTGATGAACCTATGGCGAATTTAGATACGAAGATTCGCGTTGATACGCGTGCCGAAATTAAACGGCTCCAACACGAAATCGGTGCGACAACCATCTTTGTAACGCATGACCAAGTCGAAGCGATGTCCCTTGCGGACAGAATCGCAGTTATCCACCAAGGTCTGCTACAGCAAATTGGTACGCCACACGAGGTCTACAACAAGCCGGAAAGTCTTTTCGTAGCAGGATTTATGGGAATGCCGACCATGAACCTCCTCGGGGCAGAGTTAGCCAGTCAGGAAGGCGAATCTGTTCTCCGTCTTAGCCACACTGATGTTCATCTTCGCCTCTCTCCAGAACGACAAGCACGTATCAGTTCAGTTTCACAGGAAAATGGCTTGGTATTTGGCATTCGACCTGAGCATATCACAGCCGCGAATCAACCGAATGGACAAAGCATTCCTGCTCATCTGCATCTCGTTGAACCCCTCGGTCCTGTGAACATCCTTGATATCCGTCTCGGGACGCACCCAGAGACACAGGAGCCGATCCTACTTCGGGTTAGGACACACCCGACATTTCAGGTCGCAGTAGGGGATAGGGTTTGGTTAGATTTTAGCGAAGAAGAGATGCATCTCTTTGACCGAGAAACAGAACAAGCAGTTTGGCGGTAGTTGTACGGAGGCGAGGATACAATCCTCGCCAGCGGTGTGTGGGTTTCGTTAGAGTGAGGATACAATCCTCGCCAGCCGGATGTGGTTGATAACCAAGGGGCGAGGGTACAAACCGCTTTGCTGAAGCGTTTCTTTAACCAACCGTAGGAGCAAAAAATCAAAAAATGAAAATACCGTGTCGCTTGGCGGCTTTCGACTTAGATGGGACACTTCTAAATAGTGAACATAAGTTAGCAGCAAAAAACCGCGAGGCTCTTCAGGCACTCGCGGCGAACGATATTCTTGTCGTATTAGTATCTGGAAGGATGCACCGTTCGATTCAGCCGATTAGTGATCAGATCGGACTCGAAAACCCTATCATTTCTTACAACGGGGCGATGGTACGACATGCGACCACCGGGGAGGTGTATCATCACACTCCTGTTCCCGCAGATTACGCGATGGCAGTTGTCAATGACTGCATCGAACAGAATTTACATCTGAATTTCTGTTTGAACGACGAACTTTATGTCGCTGAACGGAACGCGTGGAGTGATCTCTACGAAACACGAACGGGTGTTCCAGCTACACCTGTCGGCGACCTGCGCGAATTAGCGGGTGAAACACCGACGAAGATACTTCTTATCCACACACCCGAAAAATTACAGCCACTCTTAGAAAGTTTTCAAACCAATTATGCGGAGAGACTTTACGTCACGCAGACCCAAGCAGAATATATTGAGTTTATGAATCCAACGGTTACCAAGGGACGCGCACTAACAGCCCTCGCCAATCAATTCAACATTCCAATGAATACGGTTGTTGCTTTTGGCGACAGTTACAACGATGAGAGTTTACTCAAAACAGCCGGATTCGGCATAGCGATGGCAAACGCAGTTCCACCAATCCTTGCTTGTGCCGACCATATCACAACGACGAATGATGATCACGGGGTCGCAAAAGCCGTAAGGGAATTGATCTTATAATGTCTTCGTGCTGTATTCCCGCAGCTTTGTTTTCGACTCTTACAACTTTATTACCAGTTGGTTATTGACCTGCATTCATGTCGTGGAACTTTTTGTAAGGAAAGTCCGCAACAAGTACATAGGAATTTCCCTTCTGTTTCAAGGACACCTGAACAGAGTTGACCGAAAATTCAAAATACTTTGCCAGCACCTCTGCTAATTCATTGTGCAACCTTGTCATAAAGCGATCATCAACATCCATCCTATCTTGTGTAATGACAAGTTTCAAGCGTTGTTTGGCGATATTACTGGATTTGGGTCTTCGCCCGAATAGTTGTTTTATACTTATATTCATCGGGGGACTCCTTATCTCTTCCGTGTGAACCAGTTTATAAGATTCGTAAGCAAGCCTTTATGCTCTAAGTCGGGGATCGGAATTCGTTGTCCGGTGAGTCGCCGTGCAATGCGCATATAAGCCTGGGACCCCGGTGAAGTGTCTTCGTACACTAAAGGAATCCCACGGTTTGTGGAAGTGATGACTCCACTATCTTCTGGGACAATACCGATCAAATCGATATTGAGGATGTCCAAAACATCGGCTTGATCCATCATACTTCCGTTCCCTACGAGTTCGGGCGAGAAGCGGTTTAAGATGAGATTGATCGGTTCGATTCTTTCGTTTTGCAACAACCCGATGATCCGGTCAGCATCCCGAATTGCGGAGACATCCGGGGTGGTAACAACGATGGCTTCGTCAGCACCTGCGGAGGCATTACTAAAACCGCGCTCAATACCTGCCGGGGAATCGACCAACACAAAATCGTGGTTTGCCCGCAATTTTTCACAAATCGCTTTCATTTGCGCCGGTTGGATGTCGTCTTTGTTGTTTTTCTGGGATGCTGCGAGTAGCATCAACCCATCAACGCGCCGATCTTTGACGAGAGCTTTGCTGAGTTCGCACTGCTTTTCGATGACATCCATTGAAGTGTAAACAATTCGACTCTCAAGTCCCATGACGATATCCAGATTCCGAAGCCCGACATCTGCATCGACAACCGCGACTGTTTTACCGAGAAGTGCGAGTGCTGTCCCTAAATTGGCAGTAGAGGTTGTTTTTCCGACACCTCCCTTTCCTGATGTCACTACGATTACTTTTCCCATAGCCGGGACCTCCTTTGTTAAAACTTAGCGAATTTTTCAACAATAATTACGTTTTCCACCCCAACGCGCGCGATTTCTGGGTAACCTCGGGGTTTTTGGCCAATCGGTCGGCGATTTACGAAGTCACCAATTTGAAGTTGGACAGGAATTAAGTCCATCGCGATAACTACGGCGGATAACCTACCATTCATTCCTGCGTGTGCGTTCCCGCGGAGGGCACCGAGCACAACAATATCTCCACCCGCTCTGACTTCACCGCCCGAATTCACATCCCCGTAGATAATAAGGCTTCCTTGTGGATAATCTTCTGTTTGTCCCGAGCGGATCGTGTAGGGTACAATCCTTGCGGGTTCGTTATCGCGACTGTCCTGCACCTCTGCTATTTGTGAAATAGTGTGGGTCGTTGGCGCGGCGGCAATAGGCGGAGTGGGCTGTTCATCAAAGGATTCGATGCTCCGCACTGTCAGATTATAGGTCTCTTGGAGTTTAGATCTTAAGTACGCTATCTCCTCCTCTTTCAGGGTTGGACACTTAAGATCAATCTGCACAGATGCCCCAATTAAAGGACGATTCATCCGGGACATTTCTTGTTGAATAGCTGCTTCAACTTCCGTGATAGACAGGTGAGGCCTGATAATCAGGTGCAAGCCATCCCTATATGCTCTGAGTGCCACAATGGAGTTTGCCATTTTGCTACTTTCGCCTCAACTTTTACATTATTAAGGCTATTTCCTCAGTCGGTGCGACCTTTCAATTGCTAATTCTATTTGCTATTAATTCCCTGCCAACTTTGCTAAAACATAGGGCCCTTCAGGAATCACTGCGATTTGGGCATCTTCTCCATATAGCGTTAAGAGTTCTTCAACGCCTTCTTGTGCACTTTTCAAGGGATGCACGAACAGTTTTGCGCGTTGATGATAGGGAATTCCATCGGTATAGAAATAGATATCTGCCTTCCGTGCAACCTTCGCCAATTCTTCCAATTGCCACTGATCGATGACAAAGTTTGCTGGATTGTAAAGCCCTCGTACAAAAGCAGTTAAATCATCCGTTTTGAAAATCAGATCTGTGAACGGTTTGCTACCAATACCCTCGCTACATGCTGCGACAAGCAGAATACTACCCCCCTGTTTTACAATCTCGACGGCAGTCAGTAAACCTTTGATTGCTTGATAGAAGGTTGTATCTAACGGGTAGCCCGCGCTCGAAACGACAACGGCATCTGCTGCGACGGGTAAGGTAACCTTGGCGTGTTTCTCAACAAACGCCGCCCCGACACGGTGTGATTCGACCAGATCGCCCGCGAAAACCCCTGTGATCCGACGCTGCTTATCAATTGCGACGTTCAGGTTGAAATCAGCCCCCGCCATCAGCGCGATTTCTGTGGCTTCTATATGAAATGGGTTTCCCTCCAGAATCCCAACAGCTGATTTCGGATGCTCCATCAGTTCGGGACCGTGCATCACCTTCATTGTCTCAACTGAGGCGATTCCTGGACAGATTGCCTTCCTACCACCAGAATAGCCTGCCATCAGGTGAGGTTCGATTAATCCGGTGGTAATTTTCAGATCCGCTTCAAGATAAGTCTTATCAATGTGGACTGGGGTGCCGTTCTGTGTTTTGCCTAAATATGCGTGCATCTCTGGTTTCTGTGAAAAATGGTTGACAATGCGATACGTCTTCATAATATCGCCTCCAACCATCGTTTCGAGTTCTTCCGCATCGTTGGGACGGTGGATACCGGTCGCAATGAGGATCGTAATTTTTTCGCGTGGAATGCCGGTTTGTTCAAGTATTTCCAACATCGGCGGAAGAATGACTTTGTTAGGCACGGGTCGCGTTATGTCAGAGATCACAATACATGCTGACGCTCGACCTTTTCCTATCTCAGCCAAGGGTTGTGAGGCAATAGGTTGCGCAATCGCCTCCCGAACGGCTCTGACTTCGTCTGGCAGCGGAGTGCTTTCCGAAATTTCGAGAACCTTGGCTACATTTTTATCCGGAATTTCGATGGGTAAAATTCCGGTGCCGTATCTCATTTCCACTTTCATGTTGGAAGATTAACCTTTCAGTCTAATTGCACGCGGTGTGGATACAAGTATACCACTAAATAAAAACTAATCCCTATCAATATTATACCAATTTTTTATAAAAAATGCAAATTTATTTTGTTTATGTTAATTTTGTCAAAAAATAGGGCGACCGGATGTTACTTGAGGCATATATTATTTTTTCTCTGGATCGCCGAGGACACGGAGAACGCGGATTTTAAGATGTCCTCCTGTCAGATCATGACTTCTATATGGGGGTTGAAACCCAGCCTACAAAAGTGTGAAAGTCGTTAATGCCAAAAACTTTACACACCGGTAATTCAGAGACTTGACTTTTTTGACACAACATGTTAAAATTTCTGAACAAAACATGCATATCCAACGGATGAAATTCTTAAAACGGATTGCGGACAAAAATTTACGATTGAAACGGAGAAAAAGACTGATATGCACCGCATTGAAATTACCACCAAACCTAACGGCGCGGGACGCAATTGGTTAGAAGTTGGACATTTTGAAATAGACGCGCTTGGTCGCAAACAGTGGGTCAAAAAAAACGTGCCGCATCAAGAATCAAAGTTAACCGTTGATAGGCAGTATTCCCCCCGGGGTGAAACGATTGACTGGATCGTTATTATTCCTGAAAACTACCCGTTTACACTCGTCAAGGTTAACTATGATCGGCTCAATCCGAAGGAACTTGAGGTGCTTTGGGATCCGGATGCAGCAGCGTCGCAATCCGAAACCGACCGTGAAGAAAAAATTAAACGCGTCTTTGAACTCGCCGATGGTAACGATGAACTTACCCAGCTGCTAAAGGAGCTGCTCTAACTTTCACCTACCATCCGTACCGTTCCGGTCCCCAAGGTTTCGTCACCAATTCCTGTTTCGCCATTATCATTGTTTTGCTTGGAACATCGTCGTACAGAATCACGCCGGGGCCTACAACACTGTAGGAGCCGATGCGTCTACCGGGCATAATTATCGCATTAACGCCAGTGCGGCAATAATCCCCCATATAGGTGGCATTTGCTCCGTAAGGTGGAACTTCGTAACGTCCTTCTACTTGCATTGGTGTATCTTTATCGTCGAATCGGAGGGTGCCACATACCGTCGCCGCGCCGATATCGGTCGCACATCCGAAAACGCCGGACATCTCACAGTAGTGATAGAGATAAACCTTGTCAAATAGGACACCTGCCATCTCGGCACCGTGCCCAATAATACATCGGTTGCCGATGGCACTGCTGCCGACATCGCAATAGTCACTGATCCTGCACTGGTCTCCGACGAAAATATTTCCGTGTAGAATGGCACCGTTCGTTATGTTGTTGTTCGCGCCTGCGATGAGAGTGCCGTTAATGACGACGCGGGGACCAATCACAGAGTTTTTTCCTAAAACGACGTGTCCATTAATTTCAGCGGCATCCGAGATTGTGGCACCTGTCGCAATCTGATCTTCTGTGACCAGTTTTGCAAGGTGGTCAACCAAACGTTTGTTTGCCTCTAACACATGCCACGGCTTGTCAACGTCAACAAAGAAATCTTCTGCTTCAACCGTCAACACTGTGCGTCCATCGTCAACCATGAGTTGCATAGATTGCGCGATTTCGGATTCTGGGGGCGGCATCCCACCGACAGGGACCCGTGTAACGATGCCGGGGTTTCTTAAGAGATAAGGTGTTACAGTGGGACGAAAGGCGTAGACCCCACAGAGTCGGTGTGAACCACCACGCGGGTGTCCCTCAATACCGGTAAGTGTTGAGACGCTTTTGCCCTCTGATTCCGTTGTGCCGACACCGGCACACAGCCAGTCGCTTGCGTCTTCATTACCGAGCGGTTGCACCAGTGCTGCCGCTTCCGCATTATGCAAATAAACCCCATTAATTAAATGAGGGTGTTTCATAAATCATTAATATTCTATCGAAAGACAGTTTTAATGTGTGTG
>JAPPBX010000064.1 GCA_026702755.1 Candidatus Poribacteria bacterium
AAAAAACTTGTCTTAACTTTGCTAAATTGTGGTCTAAATAAACGGTAGCACTTCAAAGCCTTGCCCTGTTCCAACAAGTGGATGGTCTAATAGTCCAGAATTTATGCAAGACCTACGCAAGAAAAACCTAATTCATTTTGGTTGTGATGAAACTACGCAACCTCAGCAAAAATGGTTTTTAGAAGAACGTTTAATCACAGAATTATCTTCCCTAATACCATGTGGCGAAAAAGGAAAACAGACAACGGACGCTATGGGATTATATTTTCCATATTCACATCCAGTAAGTTTGTATGAAAGCCTAATTTGGGCAGTAATACCAGATTCTGATGATATCACACTTGATTATTTTGCGGGAAGCGGTACTTCCGCACACGCCACTATCAATCTCAACCGTCAGGACGATGGCAAACGCAAATATATCCTTATAGAAATGGGACATCATTTTGATACTGCTCTAATACCACGTATCAAGAAAGCAGTTTACACCGAAAAATGGAAAGATGCTAAACCTGTCTCCCGTGAGAGTTGTCTCTCTCACATGTTCAAATATCAGCGCATTGAATCGTATGAAGATGCCCTCAACAACATTGAACTTAACGAAACCGAACACAAGAATCTGTTATTTGACGAACATCAATTGAGTTATATGTTGGAAAGCGATACAAGGGAAAGCCCAACGTCCCTAAACATCTCTAAACTCGAAAATCCGTTCAGTTATCAACTCAAGATCGTCAAAGATATGCGGACGCAAACACAGAGCATAGACCTACCCGAAACTTTCAACTATCTTCTTGGTTTATCAGTCCAGACTCGTCGGTGCTTATACGACGATGATAGACGATATCTTGCATATAAAGGCACAGTTGAGCAAAAACCTATCGTCATTATCTGGCGTGAGACAGAAGGATGGAATGAACAAGATTGGGAACGAGATTACAATTTCATTGAGGAACGGGAACTAACCAAAGATGCAGATAAAGTGTATGTCAACACAAATAGCATCATCCCAGAAGCAGAATCTTTAGATCCGCATTTTAAACGACTGATGTTTTCAGAATAAAATCCGGTAAAGAAAACTGATATGCCCAGAAAGAAAACGAAAGAACTCAATAACCATCTTATTCTTCACGGATGGCTGAATGACCAATTCGGATATAAAACCACGCGCGATCTGCTTAGCGATGTATCAAACGTTGACGAGGGATTTAACCCAAATGGATACTCGCCAATCTGCGAATTTCTTATGTCCCGCTCAGATTTGAAGAATGAGATTGAGGAGGCATTACCAATTTATGATGCTAACATCAAACGGCACCTGTCTGCCATAAACAACAACCGCACACAGCCGATCGTTCTCCGTTATTTTCAATATTTGGCATTGCTCTACACGGAAATCTTCTTGGATTGGAAATTCAACAAACCTGCGGAATTCCTTCATCAACTCAATACATTCGTCCAAACCCAAAATGCACGGAAAGCACCCGGCGATCCTAGGGATACCGACTTCACAGAAATCGATATTGAAAAACTGGCACTGTGGATGGCGACTGGCGCAGGCAAAACCCATATCATGCATATCAACTACCATCAATATCTCCACTACTACAAAGATAAGTTGGACCACGTCGTCCTTATCACACCGAACGAGGGCTTAAGTGAACAACACATGCGCGAACTTACTAATGCGGATATACGGTGTGAACGTTTCAAAGTTGAGGGCAGCAGATCATCAAATAACAACAATATAATACAGGTTATTGAAATCACAAAATTGGTGAAGGAAAAAACAGGAGAAGGCGAAAGTGTGCCTGTTGAGGCATTTGAAGGAAACAACTTGATCCTTGTCGATGAGGGTCACAAAGGAACAAGCAGTACTGATCCTGTCTGGCGCGATCATCGCGAAACACTTGCCGAAAAAGGTTTTACTTTTGAATACAGTGCAACCTTTGGACAAGCACTTGCCGCTGCAAAAAATGACGATCTTGTTGATGAATATGGAAAAGCCATCGTTTTCGATTACTCTTACCGACATTTCTACAGCGATGGTTACGGGAAGGACTTCCGTATCATCAACGTCACCCACGACAACGAAACCCAAACCGAAAAACTTTTTTTAGGGAATCTCCTCAGCTTCTATCAACAGAAACGCTATTTCAAGGAAAACACTGACAACGTCCGTGCCTACAGCTTAGACCCACCATTATGGGCATTTGTCGGTAGTAAGGTGAACGTCGTCTATCAAAATTATACGCGTTCAGATGTCCTAAATGTCATCCGCTTTCTGCACGGGTTCCTGAGAAACGAAAAGAGACGGGCAATTCAGGGCATAGACGATATTCTAAATGGGGCATCGGGATTATCCGATGTCAACGGCAACGATGTTTTTAAGAACCGACTCGACTATCTTAAGAACACAACAGAAACGGCATCACAAATCTACACCGACATCCTCAAGGAAGTTTTCCATACCGATTCAAGCGGTGCCTTACATCTTTGCGATGTTCGAAATGCCCAGGGGGAAATCGCCTTAAAAACTACCCATGGTAGCAAAGAATTTGGCGTTATCAACATTGGTGATGTGCCTAAATTCAAAAAACTCGTCCAAAATCAAAATGACGATGCGGGAATCAAAATGGACCCCGATGATGTGTTAATAGAAAGTCTCTTTAACAACATCAACAAACCTGAAAGTTCAATCAATATACTCATCGGCGCGAAAAAGTTTATTGAAGGATGGGACAGTTGGCGCGTCACCACAATGGGATTGCTCAACATCGGCAGACAGGAAGGATCGCAGATTATCCAACTGTTTGGTCGTGGTGTCCGTCTACGCGGCAAAAACATGAGTCTCAAACGTAGCGCAGTACTTGATGGCGATCATCCCCCTAACCTGCCACTTTTGGAAACGCTCAACATCTTCGCTGTCCGTGCTAACTTCATGGAAGACTTTCAAGAATATCTCAAGCGCGAAGGGGTTCCACACGAAGATCCAATCCAAATAGAATTACCGATCAAACCCAATATGAGTCATCTTGCGAAACGGCTTTATGTTCCAAAAGTCCTATCTTATGACCAAGTTGCAAAAGGAAAGTGTGTGATGCTTGAGGCATGTGACGATATAATTGTCACTCACACAACCCAAACGGTTAGTATTATCGGTAGTAGTTCAGAAGAAGGTATCCAAGATGAAAGCGCGGAAGCAGCAAATGAAACTTTAATTAAAGAGCAATATTTAGATCTGGTTGATTGGGAAAAAATCTATCTTCAGCTTGTTGAATATAAACAAGAGAGAGGGTATCACAACCTCGTTTTTGATGCTGATATTCTCAGAAATATCCTCAATACGGATAATCCTTTGTATGAACTCAAAGTTATGCATAAATCTGAAGTTGAGCCGAAGTCATTAGAGCAACTTAAACAGTTAGAGGAATTAGTCCTTACACTCCTCCGTAAATATATCACTAAATTCTATCGCATCATTCAGCAACGTTGGAATGATGAAGGTGTGCGCTTAAAGCAGTTAGACGAAAAGAATCCCAACTTCGCAGATTGGAAAGTCTCTATTCCCCGAGATAAGTCCGACGAACTTGAACCGATCATCAGACATCTAATAGAAGACGGTAGAATATACGGACCTGATCTAACTGATCTCCCCAACCTCCATAACGACCGACACTTATACCAGCCGCTTCTGACTATAGGCGGAGCAGACTCAACGTTACGCATAACGCCACCGGCTTTAGAAAAAAGCGAAGAAGATTTTGTAAAACATCTTCGATCTTATGTACGTCAACCGCGCGAGGATCTCGCTAAAAAGGAGATTTTTTTCTTACGCAACCAGAGTCGAGGTAGAGGTATCGGTTTCTATGATAATGAAGGCTTCTATCCCGATTTTATCTTGTGGATACTGGACGGAGCAAAGCAGCGTATCGTCTTCATTGAACCGCACGGTATGATACATGAACCTATAAATAAACACAATCCGAAAATCACACTTTTCAAAAGGCTACGTGATTTCTCTTACAAACGTTTCCGTAGCGAACATGTACAAATGGATTCCTATATTATCTCAACAACACCTATTACCAAACTACGTTATAGAGGTGGTAAGGGTAAGCAGGAATTGCAAGAAAATTGGCACATCCTCTTTCCAAACCATGATGATGTGAGTTACCTCTCACCAATCTTCCAAGACTTAGATAGTAACCCTCCTTCTCAATAGGAGGGATTTCCTAATTACCACCATCCTATATTATACTTACTTTTTCCGTGCTACCACCACCGAATTATGCCAAAATATAGATACTAAAATCACCTACCGGAGATTGTCAGACACTATGGCCAACTGCAGGAAGGTTGGCACGGAAATTGCTACTATATTCATAGATAGTGAATTTGACAGTTATTATTGGAATTTCGTGCCAATTTGGCACAGGTTAGTCTGCCTTTTTGGCATGTTTGGAATATATTCGCTAAGAGTAATATCACGTGATATTTAGGAGTAAAGGAACACACTTTCTATGGCAAAAGCTATCAACGCACGAAGGAAAGGAGATGAATACCAAGCCCGAGTTTTCTGGCTAAAACTTCTTGAAATGCGAACTGGGGACTATATTCAGTCTGTTACCTTAGAAAGCGATAGAGTGTCTTTTGTTGATGATGTAGTTGTTTCCTACTGTGAACCAATAAGAGACCGGATAACAGGAAAACAAGAAATTGTGCACGATTTTTTTCAGTGTAAGTATCACATGACACAACATGGAGCGTTCACTCATGAAAACCTGATTGATCCGAGTTTCATCAACTGCGAGGATTCAATGCTGAAACGCTTGTATCACGCATACGTGCGTCTTTCAGATGAACTAGGTCCAGACGCATTCCGGTTGTACATTTTTTCTAATTGGCATTGGGATCACCAAGATGTCCTCGCTGAGCATTTACATGAAGGTATGATTCGTCCAACTTTTTATGAGCGGGGCCCAAGATCCGAAAGAGGGAAAGCGCGAGCAAAACTAGCATTTCACCTAGAAGTCTCAGAAGAAGACCTACTAGCTTTTTTAAACACCGTCCGATTTACACTCGGAAAGAATCTCACAGATTTAGAAAAGGATATGGAACCACTTCTAAAATTGGCTGGACTACAACCAATTGACCCAACAGGGGCTCATATCCTTTACGATGATCTCCCTTGGAAACTTTTTGGACAAGGTCAACACTCGTTTGATAAACAGGCTTTTAACAGGATAATAGATGAGGAAAAACTGAAGGCTCCATCGTCCACAGAACATAGCGAAATCTCTATTCAAAGTTTTTCGCAATTCGCACGACGGCCTCGCGATCTCCAAGCAAATCATCTTGATTTACGTCAGTTTTTCGAGGGGCGTTTCCCGAAAGATGATTCGCATTGGAAAAAAGAGATCTCTGAAAAAATCTCAGCATTCATGCTAAATGAAGAATTGATCGATTTGCCCCAACCTATTCATTTTTTCTTTGACTGTCATCTGAGTATTGCATTTTTAGCAGGTTCCATGATCAGCCCTAAACATGGAATTTCCGTTATACCAACACAAAAGAACGGAAGCGACTTCACTCTTTGGGAAGCGAATGCGCCCCGGACCGATACTCCACTCTGGAAATTTGAAATAAGTGGTGAAATAGGAGAAGAATTAGTTTTGGGGATTTCGGTGACACATCAAGTACAGAAAGAGATGGAACCTTATCTAAAAACTCAAGATCTTAACGAATTGCCTCGAATTTTAGTTTGCCCGATCAGAGGAATTGGGCCCAAAGCAGTATCCGATGGAGATTATGCTTGGCAGCTGGGATATCAACTTGCTAAACAACTTCGTGAGATGCGCCTCAATACGTGTCGTAAAATACACCTCTTTTTTGCGGTTCCTGTGGCTTTAGGATACATTCTTGGAAGCACGCTTGGTCATATTACGCCAATTATTCAACTGTATGAACACGATTTTGAGGGGCAACGTTATAAGGAAAGATATTATCCAAGCCTACGGGTTACTTATCAACCATAATCATAAGGAGAATTACATTATGGAATTACCAACCTACTTTATAAGATTTCTTAAAGAAATCCGTCCAACAACAAAGCAAAGAGAAAAGTGTCAAACAGGGCATCAAACGCTCCGCGATAGATTGGATGGGGATACGAATTTAAAACCGATTCTCGTAAGTACATTTCTACAAGGGAGTTACCGACGTGCCACCGCCGTTCGACCAAAAGGGGAAACTAATTTAGATGTGGACATTATCGTCGTAACCCGACTGGATCGATGTGATTACCCCGATCCGAATAAAGCCATGGATAAATTCGTGCCTTTTTTGCAAAAATACTACAAAGGCAAATATCAACGCCAAGGACGTTCCTTCGGTATTGAGCTTTCGTATGTGAATCTCGATTTGGTCATTACCTCCGCCCCATCTGAGGTGGAAGTGGAAGTTTATGAAAGCAAGGCAGTCAGAACTGATTTGACCCTTGAAGATGCGCCCGATTGGTTATTAATGAAGTCATGGATTCCACCGGATGAGAGGATAAATCAAACTGCTTTTTTGGAAAGTATTCGTGGGCAAGAATGGCAAACCGAACCACTATGGATTCCAAATCGAGATGCAGGTGATTGGGAAGAGACACATCCATTAGAGCAAATCAAATGGACGTGGAAAAAGAACGCGAGTTGTAATACGCATTATGTTAATGTCGTCAAGGCACTAAAATGGTGGCAGAGAGTTAATCATGAGGACGACCGCCCGAAAGGTTATCCACTAGAACATCTTGTCGGAGTTTGCTGTCCCGACAGCATAACATCTGTTGCCAAAGGGGTTACCCTGACCTTGGAAACTATTGTTGCAAATTATGATACGTACGCTCTATATAAACAAACCCCCTTTCTTCCTGACCACGGTGTTCCTATACATAATGTCTTGGGTAGAGTAGAAGGCGAAGAGTTTGCCGCATTTTACGAACACGCTAAGGAAGCTGCTGAAATTGCCCGCGAAGCTCTTGATATTCAGGATAAAGAAAAGTCCATCAAGAAATGGCGAGAATTGTTCGGTAGTAAGTTTCCAGATTCCGATGATTCCGACGATAATGGGAGTAGAGGAAACAGTTCCCAAGGCCCCTTTACTACCAAGAGTCCGATGGGGGATTCAAGGGTTCGCAGATATGGATAGAATGCCAAATCAGAACCAAATCAGTGACATTGTAATAGAGGCGTATAACCATCTTCTCCAACGCCGTATTGTTGTAATTACTGAGACCATTAGGAAAAATTTAGCAGAAGATGCTACAGGTTGGGTTTTTGAGTGTACTGCCGAAGTACCATATCCAAATAAGAAGAATTTCCCTCGTGAAGTTCCTTTACGGGTCTTGATTCCTGAAGAATTTCCATATGAACCAGTAGACATATACACCATATGTGGAGAGGTAAACGGATTTCCTCATCAAGATGCCGAGTTGGGCAAATTATGTTTGCACGAAGAGGATTCAGCTCCTCGAGATGCTTCCAGGCTTGTTTGCTATATCAAATGGGCGATTGAATGGCTTGAAGATGCATCAAATGGCATGCTTCTTAAACCAGGTGCCCCGTATGAATTACCCGACTTCAGTCGTAAAATTCTAGATTCACCACTTCTAACAGAACTTACTTTAATCATCAATGAATCATCAAATTCCTACGAAACTTGGCTATCTCGCAATGGTGAATTTGGGCACGTTGAGTGCTTTTGGGCATCGGGATCTCAGACGATATTTGCTGTCAGATTTTACGACGAAGACAGTTTACTGATCCGAGAATCAAAATTCGCACCGAATGTCCTGAGAAAGGGTAGTAGAATTGATGGAAAATGGGTTATTGTGCCCAACATCTGTTATGAAAAACATCGCCCGCCTCAGACTTATGAGGAAATGGAGAGGTTGTGTTCAAGAAATGGTTTGAATTTTTACAAACTTCTCAAGGAAACTTGGAATCTTAAAAACACTCATAGGTTTGGAATTCTCCTTATTGGTTTCCCTATTCCCGAAAAAGCAGAAGCACCATTCACCGAAATCCATTGGCAACCACTTCTTTTTCAAAACCTTAGGGGATTTAGAGATCAAAAACCAAAGCCACGTTTAAAAGGTCCTGCACGTAAATCCAAACAAATTTGGCAGAAATTGAAAGAAAATGGATGTTTTTCTCCAGACCAACATTTACCATGGGGGCGCGTTGAAAACATCACTCACAAGAGACTATATACAAGAGGAGCCTATTCGTCAGAAATTCAGTCAACGCCTATAGCTTTTTTCGGTTGCGGTGCATTAGGAAGTTCCATTGCTGAATTACTTGCACGCGGGGGCGTAAAACAACTTAATTTGTTTGACCCAGATTTAATAACATTCGGTAATCTCTGTCGTCATACCCTTGATGGTTCATCAGTTGGTTTAAACAAGGCTAAAGAGTTGGCAGAAAGACTCTCGCGAGCGAATCCCCTTTCTACAATACAAGGACATGCTATAGGAATACCCCTAAACTCACACTCGGATGAGGCACTTCATCAAGTACTCACAAACGCAGATGTATTTGTTGACTGCACCACGAGTGAGACTGCGTTTGATTGGTTGAATAAATATGCAGTAACAAACGGCAAACGATTGGTTTCCTTGTTCTTCAATTTTCGTGCTGAATTGCTCACAATCTGCATATCAGGCGATTCTAGATCATGTGGAGACATTTTTTTGGATCTAAAAGATTCTGTTCAACAGAATCGGACACGAATTGACCCTTATGTCTACTCTCATGAACCCTTAGAAGAAGAGGAGATTATGGAAGGAGCTGGATGTTGGCATCCGACTTTTCCTGCCCAAAATGCCCACATTCAAATTCTAGCGGCGCACGCCGTCGACATTATCAGTCACTCCATTAGTTCCAAATCCAAAAGGGGACTTGCAGCAATTATCAAGAGACAATCAGTCCTGCAAAACGGTGTCCAACCGAGTTCACTTGTTAAGGTAGCATGGACGAAAAAATATTGACCAATAAATCTTCACTAAAATGGCAGTCTGATTGTAAACAATACACAATCCTGATCTCAGAGCCCTGTCTTCTCAAAATGACAGAAATGGCACAGACACATTACCCAAACGAAGTGGGAACATCGTTAGTTGGATGTTATTCTAATGATGGTTTTGAGGCTTCTATCCTTGACTTAGGCCCTTTAACCCCGGATTCAAAAGGTCTGCGAACTTCATTTTATAGGGGCACGGCTGGTTTGCGCAAGTTCTTTGTGAAATTGCGTCAAACCTTCTCTGGTAAACGGCATTATGTAGGCGAGTGGCATAGCCATCCAGATGCTGCTCCTATCCCTAGCGGTACAGATGACCGGAATCAGTTGGAAATTGCAGAGGATACGAAAACAGACTGTCCAGAATGCATTCTTATTATTATTGGAAGTAACAATTTCAATGAAATAGGTGTCTTTGTATATTCACGGAAACGCGGTAAGATTATACTTTACCCTGCGCAAAACGAGGAAATATAAACATAAGTTATAGTTTCCCAATCCGATCATCCATCCAAAAAACACAGCCTCATCATTCTCAATTTCCCTTGCTACCACCCCCAAATTGTGCTAAAATGCACATAGCATGACTTTGATAGCGGACCCGAACAGAATTTCTTTAAAATGATTTTGGCAACAGTGAATCACTCTATTGCGGATGTCAAAGTCCTTCTATTTACCGGAAGTTGACGGAAAAATATTGAAAAATTCGCTAAAAATGTCTTATACTTAATCAGGCTTGCAATCAGATGGTTGCACTTTACCATAGTGTTGGCATCGCTAACCACTTTTTGTATGGAAGTATCCCAATGACAACACGACTTGAACAAGCTTTTACAGAAGCATCAAAACTCTCACCGAAGGAACAAGATGCACTGGCAGATTGGGTGCTTGCTGAACTCCGCTCCGGAAAAAAATGGGATCAATTATTCGCCAGTTCTCAAGAGGTATTATCCAAACTGGCTTCTGAAGCACTTGCCGAACATCATAGTGGGCAAACGCTGGAACTCAATCCGGACGAACTATGAATTCAAGAACGACAAAACGCTTTCGTACTTTTCCCTTGCCGTCACCTCCAGGTTATGCTAAAATTCACATAGCATGAACCAACACGACTTAAAACACCCGCATAAAGAACTCCATGACCTTCTCGGAACACGCTTCAGCAGAGAGAGTGCCGTCCGAGACGCACACGCACGCGATGCCTCCTACCATCGTGGCGCGCTCCCAGATGCCGTTGTCTTTCCGAAAACTAACGCCGAAGTCGCAGAAATCGTCAAAATCTGTGCGAAATATAACATGCCGATAATCCCTTACGGCACTGGTACCGGTGTTGAAGGTGCTGTCGTTGCAACCGAAGGCGCGCTCTGCATCGCCCTGAACGAAATGAACCGCATCCTCCGCGTCAGCCCAGACGATAGAGATGCCACCGTTCAAGCGGGTGTGACACGCTTACAACTGAACACACATCTCGCTGATCTCGGTACACGACTTCACTTTTCTGTTGATCCGGGTGCAGATGCTTCACTGGGAGGAATGGCAGCAACACGCGCATCCGGCACAAGTGCGGTTCAATACGGGACAATGCTCGATAACGTTCTCGGCTTGACCGTTATCACCGCCGATGGTTCCATCGTCCGGACGGGGAGTAGAGCGCGGAAATCCGCCGCAGGCTACGATCTCACCCGTCTTTTCATCGGTTCAGAAGGCACATTGGGGATTATCACCGAAATCACGCTTAAATTAACACGGTTGCCGGAATCAGTCGCTGCCGCTGTCTGTGCTTTTCCAAGTGTAGATGCAGCGGTAGACACTGTTATCGAATTGATGGACACAAGTGCCAACATCGCCCGTATCGAACTGTTAGACGAACGTCAGATGGATGCCGTCAACAAATATGCAGGATTAAATTATGAAGTTGCGCCGACGCTCTTTTTTGAATTCCACGGGTCCGCGCATACCGTCGCGGAGAGTTCGGAGATCGCTGGTAAAATCGCAGCCGCACACGGGGGTGGTGACTTCCGATGGGCAACAGATGAAAGTGAACGCAAACGTCTCTGGCAAGCCCGATACGATAGCTACTACGCCGCACTCAACCGCCGTCCGGGTTCCGTCGGTTATGTCACGGATGTGTGTGTCCCGATCTCCCAACTCGCTACCTGTATCGCGAAGACGAAGGCACTGCTCGCTAAATCAAGCCTCGTTCCATCGATCCTTGGACACGTCGGGGACGGCAATTTCCACGTCGTCTTCCCACTTGAACCTGACAACAAGGACGAATTGGCAGAGGCGCAGCACCTCAGCCACCAGATTGTAGACATCGCCTTGGAGATGGACGGTACCTGCACCGGTGAACACGGTGTCGGGGTCGGTAAACGGAACGCATTAGAGAAGGAACACGGAGAAGCAATAAACCTAATGCGTGCGATTAAACACGCCTTGGATCCGCTCAACTTAATGAATCCCGGCAAAATCTTTTTGTAGGAGCGTTTTCCAATCGCACCGCTAAAATTGACGAACGCGGCAAGGGAAAAAGAGAAAGGCAACACCCTCGCTTGATGACCGGCGCAGTTCTAAACAGCACCTACCGGGTCTGCGGACAAAGATAGAAGTATGCAAAACAATTGGAAAGTCCTCATCACTGATTATGCCTGGCCCTCTATAGAGCCTGAACGACAAGTGCTCGCCGAAATCGGGGCAGAACTTATCGCAGCGGAAACTGGTGAAGAAGCAGAACTCCTAAGTCTTGCACCAACAATGGACGGCATCCTGACCTGTTGGAAACCCGTCCGTGAGCCTGTCATTGCCGCCGCCACGAAATGTCAGGTTATCGGGCGTTGCGGTATCGGACTCGACAATATCGACGTAGAAGTTGCTACGGAACACGGCATCGTTGTCACTAACGTCCCTGCTTACTGTGTTGATGAAGTCTCCGACCATGCGATGGGGCTTCTGTTGGCGTGCGCTCGGAAAATTCCACGCTTTGATCGGACCATCAGAGAAGACACATGGGACCAGAACGTCGGACCAGCGATGCGCAGAATCCGAGGCAAAACACTCGGTGTCATCGGATTCGGAAGGATTGCACGGTCAATTGTGCCAAAAGCGAAAGCGTTCGGACTTACAATTAACGTCTCTTCCCCACGCACGGCTCCTGAATTAATTCAGCAGCACGGTGCACAAAAGGTCTCATTTCCAGAACTTCTCGCAACGTCCGATTTTATCACCATTCACGCGCCGCTGACCTCGGAAACACAACACCTGTTTAGCGAGGCTGAGTTCCGGGCGATGAAATCAACAGCGATTCTCATCAACACTGCCCGCGGAGGCATCGTAGATACCGCTGCACTCACTGCTGCACTCCGCAATGGTGACATCGCGGGTGCGGGTTTGGATGTCTTGGAGACAGAACCGCCAGACGAAAGCGAGGAACTACTTACGCTCGACAACGTTGTTGTCACACCGCACGCCGCTTTCATCTCAGAGGAATCAATTCTTGACTTGGAGGTTACCGCCGCCACGTGCGTCGCGCAAGTACTCGGAGGACAACTGCCAGAATCCGTTGTTAACCCATCGGTTCTGGAACAACCAAACCTCCGGGCAAAATCACTCATGACCGAACCGAAAGGAGATTAAAAAATGCCACAACTCCCTGACGCAACAGGGCATTTCGGACAATTCGGAGGCAGATACGTCCCCGAAACACTTATGCCCGCGCTTTTAGAACTCGAAGAAGCATACATCAAGCTTAAAGATAATCCCGACTTCCAAAAAGAATTCCAGTACTACCTTCGTGAATACGTTGGGAGACCAAATCCGCTTTATTATGCCGAACACCTGACAGAAACGCTCGGCGGCGCAAAAATATATCTCAAACGGGAAGACCTCAACCATACGGGTGCCCATAAAATCAACAGTGCAATCGGACAAATTCTTCTCGCACGCTGGATGGGCAAAAAACGGATCATCGCTGAAACCGGCGCGGGACAACACGGTGTCGCAACAGCCACTGTCGCGGCGAAGTTCGATATGGAATGTGAAGTCTATATGGGTGAGGAAGACATAGAACGCCAGGCACTCAACGTTTTCCGCATGCGGCAGATGGGAACAAAAGTGGTACCTGTCAATTCTGGTTCCCGCACCCTCAAAGATGCGATCAACGCCTGTTTTCGAGATTGGGTCACAAATGTCCGAACTACCTACCTGCTCCTCGGTTCGGTTGTCGGTGCGCATCCGTATCCGATGATAGTTCGAGATTTCCAATCTGTCATCGGTGATGAAGCAAGGGCGCAGATTTTAGAGCAAGAAGGCACCTTACCAGATTACGTCGTTGCCTGTGTCGGTGGTGGTAGCAACTCACTCGGTATGTTCTACCCCTTCTATGCGGACGAATCTGTCCGGTTGATTGGTGTAGAAGCTGCTGGTGAAAGTATCCGTAGTGGACGACACGCTGCACCTCTCACTGCGGGTAGTGTCGGTGTTTTTCACGGTGCTAAGTGCTATCTGTTGCAAGAGGAGGACGGTCAGATAACCCCCGCACATTCGATCTCCGCAGGGTTAGATTATCCGGGTGTCGGACCCGAACACAGTTTTTACCGTGAAACGGGGAGAGCGGAATATGTCCCAGTTACGGATGCAGAAGCCGTAGAAGGGTTTCAATTGTTATCAGAAACAGAGGGCATCATCCCGGCATTAGAATCCGCGCACGCCATCGCCTATCTCCGTGAACTCGCGCCCAAACTCGGCAAGGACAAAGTCATCGCTGTATGTCTATCGGGACGTGGAGATAAAGATGTCTATACCATCGCAAACGAATTAGGCATTAGTCTCTAATTTTGTATGAATCCATTGAGAGTCCCGCTATCGCGGTTCCTAAAGTACACAGGGCGCGTGCCTAATTCAAAAAAATTACTATTGAGATGTACTCTATGGTATAATTATTTTATACGATCTTTTCATATCTGTGAGGCGGTATTATAGCAAAGGAGAAAACACAGTGGCAAGCATTGCAAAAATTCAAGAGGAAATTCTGGCACTCTCTGAAACCGATTATCAACAGTTGAGACAATGGTTCAATGAATTAGATAAAGACGAATGGGATCGACAGATTGAAGAAGATTCAAACGCCGGAAAATTGGATTTTTTAATCGCCGAAGCCCTTGAAGCGAAGAAAAAGGGAACACTTAAGAATCTTGAGGATCTTAGTGAAAATCATCCATTGGTTTCGTTAATGGAAGTCATTGAGACACTCATTGAAAAATATGAATCAGAGCAAGAGTCATTGGAACGAGAAGCTTGGTCCGGTCTCTCCATGCAAATGCTCGCGCGAGCTTATGGAGAAGATGAACCTGAGTACACAACAGATATGCTTAAATGGGTAAATCCCGATTATGAAGGAAAGTGATGTTATTCTTGCTCCGTTGTCTCAAGCTGATGAAGAACTAAAGTATAGACCCGCAATTGTTCTGCGAGAAATGCCAACGCCTTACCGAGATATCCTTGTTTGCGGTGTAAGTACAAACTTGAATCAGTACGTTCACGCGTTTGATGATATTATCTCACCCACCGATGCCGATTTCGCATTAAGTGGACTACGTTCGGAATCATTGATCCGACTTAGTTTTTTGGCTGTGATCCCGCGTCGATTGGTACGTGGTACGATCGGTAGTATTTCAGAGGAACGTCACAGACGCTTGTTACAAAGATTAGTTGATTATCTAACATCATCTAATGACGGTCTTCTGGCATAATCACATAGAACACAATGAAACCCAACACCTATTGTAAAAATATTGTAAAAATCTTTGCGCGGTATCGTGGCATTTATGAATTACGCTGTAAAAACAATTTGCATCCTACTGTGATATACGCTATAATTTTCGTTGCTTAGCCTGAAAAATAGCGAGCGAGGTGGCACGATGCCGCGCGAAACTGTAGACTCTGGTCCAAACTTGTCGCTACAGCAAAAAGCCCGCAAGTTTATTAGTTGGCTCTCACACCGAGACGGTCCCGTTCGGAATTGGCGATATATCCCAACGCACGTGTTGCTGCGAAAATTGCAATCGGAATCCGCTGAAATGCGGGCTTATGCTGCCGAAGGATTGGGGGGTGTTGGTGATGTCCATGCCGTCGCGCCGCTTATCAACGCCTTAACTGACAATAATTCGACCGTGCGCCGTTTCGCTATCTCCTCCCTCGGACATATCCGCGACCCACGCGCCATTGACGTGCTCATCCCATTTCTACAAGACGAAGAAGCCGATATGCGATGCGCCGCTGTCGTTGCCCTCGGTGAATTGGGACTCAGCGAAGAGAGGTTCTCAACGCCACCGGTACAGGTAATAGAGGCACTCATGAGCAGCATCTGGGACACCGACAGAGCCGTCTGTTCCGCCGCCGTTGTCGCTTTGGGTAGAATCGGTAATCCACACGCCATTCCCGCACTCAACGAATTGGCAGAAGCGACCGAGAGCGAATGGATCCGCCGCTATATCAGTGAGGCACTGCATCAGATTGAAGAGCAGAACGCCTAACCAAATTCTGAAAACTTTTCCTTGATTTCTGCAACCTAATCCGATATAATAAATTGTCAACTCTACCAGCACAAAAAATCGGAATTTCACCTACATAAATTGGAATTCTACATCAATATCTTCAGCCATACAAGGACATCTATCTTCAAAAATCATGGACGAAAATCAAAGTTTCAAATCCGGTTACGTTAGTATTATCGGTGCGCCTAACGTTGGCAAATCCACTCTGCTCAATACTATCTTGGGACAGAAATTAGCCATCGTCACCCCGAAACCACAGACAACCCGCAACCAGATTCGTGGGATTGTCACCACCGACACCTATCAAATTATTTTTGTTGATACACCTGGACTGATGACACCCAAGTACCGCTTACAGAGCGAAATGGTCAAGACGGCGTATGGTGCTTTAGGGGATGCTGACGTTGTCCTTTTTGTGATTGATGTAGCACGTCCAGATCCAGAGATCGAAGACACAATTTTAAAACGCCTCCGGCGCACCAAATCGACAACTATCCTTGTTCTGAATAAGGTAGATCTCGTCGATAAGCCGACGCTACTCCCTATCTTTGAGGACTACAACCAAAAATTTGAATTCGCACATATAATCCCGATCTCCGCATTAACTGCGGACGGTGTACCCGTCCTTCTTGAGCAGATTGAAGACTATCTACCCCTGGGACCGCGCTATTTTCCAGAGGACCAACTCAGCGACCTCCCTGAACGCTTTTTCATCGCCGAAACTGTTCGCGAAAAGATTATGCTCATGACCCAACGCGAAATCCCTTACGCCTCCGCTGTTGTCATTGAAGAGTTTGAAAAACGCCAAACGAAGAATTCAGATGAAATCATCTATATTCGAGCCATCGTCTATGCAGAACGGCAGACACAAAAGCAAATTATTATAGGCAAGGGTGGCAAGTTGATTAAACGGGTCGGTGAACTCGCACGGATTGACATTGAAAAATTCTTGGATACCCGCGTCTTTTTAGAACTGTATGTAACAGTCAAAGCCGACTGGCGCAAAGATGCCCGTAAACTCAAAGAGTTGGGCGGCTTCACAGATATGTAATTTTGTTCGTCTCACAAACACAGATAATTCGGTCATTCCATAAATACATGCAGTATTCGCGAAAATCTGCGATCCATACAACCATAGGAAATCGTACAATGACAGAAGAGTCTATTCTCGTACACGGCGCGCGAGAACACAATCTGCAAAATATTGATATTCAACTGCCAAAAGACAAACTCATCGTCTTCACTGGCGTAAGCGGCTCCGGCAAATCCTCAATGGCAATTGATACCGTTTACGCTGAAGGGCAACGGCGATACATCGAATCTTTATCCGCTTATGCACGTCAATTTTTGGGGCAACTCGGAAAACCGGATGTAGATGAAATCGTCGGATTATCCCCTTCTATTGCTATTGATCAGGGTTCAACAGGACACAATCCGCGTTCCACCGTTGCGACTGTAACCGAGATTTACGACTATCTACGTGTGCTCTACGCGCGCGTAGGGCAATTCCACTGTCCCGAATGCGGACGCGAAATCGGTTCACAGACTGCGGCAGATATTGTCAAAACCCTTCTTAATTATCCCGCGCGCACAAGGCTTATCATTTTAGCACCGATTATCAGAGGCTCCCGCGGTGCACACGAAAGAGAACTTGAAGACTTACGTAACGCCGGTTTCGCAAGGTTGCGAATTGATGGTGAAATATATGAACTCCGACCGGGACTCGCCCTCAATCCGAATCAACGTCACGACATTGACGTTGTCATTGACCGGATTATCATTAAAGAAGGCGTTGAACCTCGCGTTACCCAAGCCGTGGATGCCGCTCTTTTGCGCGGAGACGGAAACCTGCTTGTTCATGTCATTCCTACTGAAGGTGAGGCATCTCCATTCATATCAGAAGAGGACGACCTACTGTTCAGCCAGGATTACACCTGCTTGCACTGCCGGATTAGTTTCGTGAAACCGGAACCCCGCCATTTCTCTTTCAACAACCCTGATGGCATGTGCCAAAGCTGTCGGGGTTTAGGCGTTGAAATGGGGATCCCGCCGAAGTTGATTATTCCGGACGAAACCCTCTCTATCATGCAAGGTGCCATAAGTCTATGGGGACCTCTTAATAAACGAGACACGCTGAAAGAAAAGGTAATCGTCGAAGCCCTTGCAAAACACCTTGGATTCGATATTGATACGCCTTGGAAGGACCTCACACCGGAGCAGCAGCATGCCATTCTCTACGGCACCGGCGACGATATCCTTACGATCACCACCCCCAGCACAAGCCGTTCCAGAAAAAGGAAAAAACGACGGCAATACCGTGCTCGCTTTCACGGAATCATTCCAACTGAAGAACAGAAGTACCAGTTTGAAAACGACGACGACGATGAAGATAACTTCCCAGACTACTTTGCGAAAATGTCCTGCCGAACATGTGAGGGAACACGGCTTAACGCATGGGTAAAAGCGGTGACGATAGGCGATACGCCTATAACAGACATCCTTGAAATGTCCATTCAGGATGCATCCCAATTTTTCAATGCGTTGGAACTTCCAGAGCGCGAGGCTTTCATCGCGACCGAACTCCTAAAGGAAATTCGAGGGCGGCTCGGATTTCTCATAGATGTGGGATTGGGATACTTGACGCTCGCTCGTCCTGCGCCAACACTCTCCGGTGGTGAAGCGCAACGGATTCGTCTCGCCAGCCAAGTCGGTGCAGGGTTACGCGATGTCACTTACGTGCTTGACGAACCGAGCATTGGCTTACATGCGCGCGACCATGCGGGGCTACTGATAACCCTCCTAAACCTACGTAATCAAGGAAACACTGTCATTGTCGTTGAACACGACGAGGCAACTATGTTGGTGGCAGACCTGATCGTCGATTTCGGTCCTGGTGCAGGTATCAAGGGCGGAAAGATCACTGATATTGGAACACCCGCGGAGTTCATGAAAGAGAGTAACACACTCACCGCCCAATATCTTCGAGGTGATAAGGTAATCATTCAACCAGAATCTCGTCGTCCAACGGGAAACAGGTGGGTGCAAATCTGTAACGCCCGTCAAAATAACCTCAAAAGCATCAATCCTAAAATACCGGTTGGTACCCTCTGCTGTGTGACAGGTGTGAGCGGTTCCGGAAAGAGCTCCCTAATTCACGATATTCTCTATAACGCGCTCGCCCGCGACCTTATGAAGGCAAAAACCGTCCCGGGAGACTATGACAAGATTCAAGGTATCATTGAAGAAAAAAACGTCCCCATCTCCGATGTTATTGACAAAATTATCAACATCGACATGGCACCTATCGGGCGAACACCACGTTCCAACGCTGCAACTTACACGAAGGTATTTGATGGGATCCGCGCACTCTACGCGGGTTTACCCGATGCAAAATTGCGGGGCTACAAACCGGGAAGGTTTAGTTTCAACGTTTCGGGTGGTAGATGTGAGGCGTGTAGTGGCAACGGTGCCAAAAAAGTGGATATGGGTCTGCTTTCCGATGTCTGGGTGGAGTGCGAAGTGTGTGAGGGAAAACGCTTCAACAGCGAAACCCTTGCCATTAAGTATAAAGGAAAAAATATCTCCGAAGTTCTCGAAATGGATATCGATACCGCCCTTGCGCATTTCGCCGATATTCCAAGAGTCGCAAGGGGATTACAACTCCTTCACGATGTAGGTCTGGATTACATCAAACTCGGCCAACCCGCGCCGACACTTTCGGGGGGTGAAGCCCAACGCATCAAACTTTCGCGGGAACTCTCCAAGCGAGGCACTGGCAAAACGCTCTACATTCTCGACGAACCCACAACAGGTTTACATTTCGACGATGTAAATAAACTCTTGACGATTCTTCATCGACTCGTGGAAGATGGCAACACGGTCGTTGTCGTTGAACACAATCTTGAAGTTATCAACTCCGCTGATTACCTCATTGACTTAGGACCGGAAGGTGGTGTCGGCGGTGGCACTATCGTTGCTGTCGGTACACCTGAACAGATTGCAGAAGTGCCTGAGTCTTACACAGGACAGGCACTTCGCGGTGATTTTGACATTTGGCGAGATACGAAGCGTCAACGGATGCGAGAACCGGAACTTACCTCCGCGTTTGGCAAAGCGTCAGAAATACGTTCAGAAACGATTGCCGTGCGAGGTGCCACCGAAAATAACCTCAAAGAGGTAGACATCGATATTCCACACCGAAAGATGACGGCATTGACAGGCGTAAGTGGTTCCGGGAAGACCTCCCTCGCACTCGACACCATTTACGCCGAAGGACAGCGTCGCTACATCGAGACGCTCAGCACCTACGCGCGTCAGTTCATAGGTCAGATGGGGAAACCGAAAGTCTCAAAAATTGAGGGGCTTTCACCCGCAATTGCGATTTCGCACGCCGACGCAGGGCAAAACCCACGTTCCACTGTCGCCACAATTACCGAGATACACGATGGACTTCGCACCCTTTATGCCAGATGGGGCAAACCCTACTGTCCGGATTGCCAAGTGGAGGTTCAGGCACAGACAGCGGAAGAAATAACGGAACAGGTTTTTGAAGATCTCCAGCAGAAAAGAGTAGATGTGCTCGCGCCTCTTACAAACTTTATGCTTATTTCGGAAGCTGAAACAGGTATAGCAAGAGGCAAGATTATTGATATCAATGCGAGTGAATCCGCCTACGGTTTGAAGGGCAACGAGGATTATGCGGATGTATTCAGCCGATTACAACGAGCCGGATTCGCACGTGTTCAAATTGATAACGAAATCCACCGTCTTGATGAGGTTCCTCAACTGAGTAAGGGAATTCGTCATGAAATTTTTATCGTCGTCGATCGCGTTGAACTTATTGATGAAGAAAAGAGCCGGTTTACGGAAGCCGTCGAGTTGGCACTCCTCCAGAGTGGCGGGTTTGTACTCATTCAGGAGATGCGTTCCACGAGGCGCGCGTCTACAAAGACCAACCGGTCTAAACGAAGAACAGCGGCAAACCGACAACAGGACGCCAGTATTAAAAAATTCTTCAGCGAACACGCGATGTGTCCTTCTTGCGGAAGCAATTTCGGACAATTGACACCACGCCATTTCTCCTTCAACAACAAAATAGGGGCCTGCGACTTCTGTGATGGACGCGGGAGAGACACGTTCCCACCTTATGAGGCCTGTAACCAATGCTCTGGAACACGGCTTAAACCTTTTTCAAGCTGCGTCAGATTTGAAGATATGACTATCGCTGAATTGATGGCACTGTCAATTACAGAAACTATCGAATTCTTTAACGCCCGACTCGAAGACATCGAAGCGCAGCTTGCTTCCGATGATGCGGAAACAAATCCGAGCGATCTTCTGATCGCAACAGGTGTGTCAACCTCAAGAGCGACACACCCTGCACTTCATATACATACATCACCTGAGTTTGAAGCTGAAGTCCTGAGCCAAATCCAAACACGGCTTGAGTTCTTGGAAGATATTGGTCTCGGTTATCTCGCTTTAGATCGCGGGGCACCAACACTTTCTGGGGGCGAAATGCGCAGAATCCGACTCGCAAGTCAACTCGGCAGTGGTCTCACGGGTGTAACCTATATTCTTGATGAACCAAGTATCGGCTTACACCCGCGCGACCAAGAGCGTCTTATTAATGCGCTCAAGGAACTCCGCGATATCGGTAACAGTGTCCTCGTTGTGGAACACGACCGCGACACAATCTTAGCCGCCGATTACGTGATTGACTTCGGTCCGCAGGCAGGTAATGGCGGTGGCGAAATCGTCGCTATCGGTGCCCCGGATACTTTCACAAACGGCAGCACGCCTGTAGGAATGATCGACGAATCGTCATCTACCGATAAACGCTCCTCCACCAAATCCTTGACGCAAGCCTATCTCTCCAATGAAGTAGAGATTTCTGTTCCGAAAACTCGGCGCAAAGGCACCGGCAAAACGTTAGCGATATTTGGAGCGAGAACAAACAATCTGAAAGATATTAATGTCAAGATTCCACTCGGAACGCTCACCTGTGTAACCGGTGTTTCAGGGTGTGGGAAGAGTTCACTTGTTGAAGGCACGCTAAAACCTGCCCTCGAAAGTCGCAGTTCTATCAAAACGGGCGACCCGGAAGATCGTCGCTATAGCCACCATACCAGCGATGGTGACCGAGAGCCGATTTATAACGATTACGGACAACCAGAGTATAAAAGCATTCGGGGGGTTAGTTATATCAAGCGTCTCATCAACGTAGACCAGAAATCGATCGGAGAAACACCGCGTTCCAATCCAGCAACCTATACCGACCTCTTCACGAAAATACGTGAACTCTTCGCTGAGCAACACGACGCGAAGACGCGTGGGTATAATATGGGCAGGTTCAGCTTCAATCTCGCGCAGGGGCAGTGCCATGTCTGTGAAGGACACCGTTTCAACCGTGTTGAGATGCATTTTCTCCCCGACGTATGGATACCATGTGAGACGTGCAATAGCACCGGCTACAGCATGGACACACTCGAAATCCGTTATAAGGGCAAGAATATCGCTGAAGTCCTGGAGATGACAGTAGACGAAGCACTCACATTTTTCGACGAAAATCCCCGTATCTGCCGGACGCTTCAGATGCTAACAGATGTCGGACTCGGTTATATCAAGTTAGGGCAATCAGCACCGACGCTCTCTGGTGGGGAGGCACAGCGTGTTAAGCTTGCCAAAGAGTTAGCGCGTCGCCAAACCGGTTCAACGCTCTATATCATGGACGAACCGACGACGGGACTCCATTTTGATGACATTCAGAAACTCCTTAAGGTGCTGAACACCCTTGTCGATGCAGACAACACGATTATCGCCGTTGAACATAACATCGACGTTATCAAATCCGCAGATTGGATTATCGACTTGGGACCGGAGGGCAGCAAAGGTGGCGGAAACGTCGTGGCGATGGGCACGCCAGAAGAGGTTGCCTCTGTCCAAGAATCCCATACCGCCCGCTTCTTACGCGAAGTCCTATAGGAGCGATTCTCCAATCGCGACCTTTCCCATTTATAGTAAAACTTGAAGATATGTTGATAATTGGTTAGCGAACGAACCTTCACGTCATTGGGGAGGTGTTTTTACTTGGGTGTTTCTGCGGATTTCCCCAGTATTCTCGCCTTCCTTCAATGTCCAAGTAATTAGGGATTTTACTATAAATTAACTTTACGAAACGCTCTTTGCTGACCGCTGACTGCTGATAGCTGCCGACCGGATGCCTCCGAAATTTCCACTTGACAAATTCTGAGATATATGGAATTATAATACTGCATCTATCAAAAATGTTGTATTCACAATGCGAATTCCAGACTACTATCAAATCTTAGAGATCAAGCGTGATGCCACCGCTCGCGAAATAAAAATTGCATTCCGGAAACTCGCAAAACGCTACCACCCCGACAAAAACCCGGAGCGGACCGTTTTTGCAGAAAAAATGTTCCGCGAAGTCTGTAACGCTTATAACACGCTTCACGACAAAAAACAGAAATCCGACTACGACCGGACGTTACAGACGATTGAACGACAAAAAAAATCACACGAAATCTATCTCGATAGACTGAATAAACTCAATCAGACTTACGCCAAGTTAGAATTGCTGCTGCATGCACTGCTCCATCACAAGTACGAAACGGGTATCTCCATGTACGAGCAGCTGCAGCACCACTCTCAAGAAAGAGGGAAGGAGTGGCGTATTGACGATTTTCTGAGCTACGAAGAGAGTCGGGATTGCGAGTTCCTCATCGCCGAAGCATATCAGAAACTCGGATTCTCTAACGGCGATCAGTCCTCGGTTCTCGATCGGCATCGAAAGATTGAACAAGCCATGCTGCTTTACGAATCCCTTTTGTCCGCCGAATCACAACGTCCGTGTTTCAAACATTTTATTCGGGAAATCAAAGAACGCCTCAAATTTATCTATCTCTACCATTTCACCGTTGAGGGGTACGACCAAACGTACCAAATCCCGCTGGCGAAAATCCGTGAATTAAAACTCTCGAAACGCGAAACCGCATGGATGTACAAAAAAATCGCCGAATTCTACGTTGAAATCAACCGACTCCCGGAAGCACGAACCGTTCTGAAAATGGCGTTTGAACTGCAACCTCACCTTACCGGTGCCAAGAAAATCTGCAAAATCTTAAATATGGGTTCACTTTTCGGATAAACAACTGTCGGAATAATCTCCGAATTACGATATTCTCATCAGAGGAAAATACGCATGCGAAAAGAGATACGCTGGGAACGGATGTTCCCCGATGAATTGGAAACGGCATTCAACGAATGTCCCGCGGTCTATTTTACATACGGGCTTTGCGAACCACATGGACCCCAAAATACGGTCGGGTTGGATGCCCTCAAGGCACACGGAATCGCTTGCCGTGCAGCACAAACCCATGGCGGTATCGTCGCGCCTCCTGACTACTGGCACATCCACGAACACGGCATGTATGCGAACTGGGCATATCAGAATGTCGGCGAAGTGCGCAGCTGGCTCACCGCCATGCCGACGTGGCAACATTTCAAAAATGTGTGTTATCACGTCCGCGCTGCTGATGCGCTCGGATTCCACGCTGCTATTTTCCTCACCGGACACTACGGACCGAACTGGCAGGACCTTAAGACGCTCCTATCACTAATTCAACCACATTTCGCTATGCGGCTCTATGGGCTCCCCGATTTTGAAGCGAACACACCTGGGTTCGACGGTCAAGGCAACGGTGGAGACCACGCTGGTAGAGTTGAAACCTCACTGCTGTGGGCGTTAGAACCGGAGTGTGTTGATATGTCGCGGATGCCCGCAGCGGACGCACAAGGACCGCACTTCGCAATGGGATCAAACGCTCCCGATTCTGACCGACGCATCGGTGAACGTATGGTGCAAGACGAAGTCGCGTGGCTCGGGGAAAAGATGCAGGAGTTATTGGAAACTTACGCACAACAAAACATTACGGAACGCCATCCTGTAACTTTTGAGGAAGTCGAACAGATATGGGCAGAAACAGTATCACCTGCTCTGAAAACCTTTGAGACGATGAAAAATCCTGAAGAATCGCCACCGGAAGATTCACAATGGTTTCGTCAGTGTAAACTTCCAGAACTTTCCTAAAAGAGGATATCACATGGAAACTAAAAACGGACAACTCGCTGAAAATTACCGAAAAGAGGGATTCTTGACCGGCATCCCTATTGCCGATGAAGTTGAAGCAACACGTTACCAGCAAGCCTACGATGCCTTGGAAACAGAAGTGGGCAAAGAGAAATGCGAAATCGGTCTTATTGATTGGCATTTCGACCATCAATTCATTTGGGAACTCGCAACGCACCCCAAAATTGTGGATGTCATCGAAACACTCATCGGCCCCGATGTGATGTTGTTAGCGACGCATTTTTTCTGCAAATACGGACCTCGTGAGAAGTTCGTCGCATGGCATCAAGATGTGACCTACTGGGGACTTGAACCACCGGATGCGATCACCGCTTGGTATGCCATAGACGATAGCGATACAGGCAACGGCTGTATGCGAGTCATCCCCGGAAGCCACCAACAGGGTATCCAAGAACACGGCACGTCAGGACAAGAAGGGAATCTGCTGAGCATCAATCAGGAAGTTCCGGTCCCCGAGGCAGTGGCAGAAACTGCTGTTGATCTCGTGCTAAGAGCGGGTGAGATGTCCATTCACCACGGACAGATGATCCACGGTAGTCTACCGAATCATTCCACCCGTCGGCGGTGTGGCTTAACAGTCCGCTACATAGACCCATCCGTGAAACAGGCAGAAGAGAATTCGCTGAAGCGTCCTTGGAAACCGATCCTGCTGCGCGGCGAAGACCGGTACCAGAATTTCACGACTGTGCCAAATCCGTTCCCATTCCACGGATAATCGCAAGTCCTTGTAGGGGTTGGGTTACCCAACCTGTGCGGACTAGTAGTCTGTCACATTTATATTGCTGGATATAATTTGTTGAGTTTGATGCGTG
>JAPPBX010000065.1 GCA_026702755.1 Candidatus Poribacteria bacterium
CGTGTAAACACGAGTAGCAGGGATTAACCTGCTCGGTTGCCCGATTCGGGAATCTCCGGATCAAAGTCTATTAAGCGACTCCCCGAAGCTTATCGCAGCCTGTCACGCCCTTCGTCGACTCCTGGCACCAAGGCATCCACCGTAAGCCCTTAGTAGCTTGATAAGTAATATCATTCTACCGATTTACCCTCTCTATACAATTGTCAAAGAACAATGCCTATTTGTTACATAGGCGATGGAGATGAGCGGAATTGAACCGCTGACCTTCTGGTTGCAAACCAGATGCTCTCCCAACTGAGCTACACCCCCTATGGCATGTTTTTAAGTATACCACAATCACGATATGAATGTCAAATTTATTTTCCAAAAATCGACCAGAGAGGAGTTGCACCTCACCTTCGGTTTTTCAAACCGAAACTCCTAACTCGAGCAACTGGTCCAAAAGACGATATTAAGTATACTACAAAAACCAAAAAATGTCAAATTTATTTCACGAAGTCACGAAGACTTACCAAAAGCGTGAATACTAAGTATATCACAAAATTCCAGAAATGTCAAATTTATTTTGCAACATCACATAGAATACCACAGAAAATGCAATTCGTCAAGTGAAAATTAGACTTTTTTAGGGAAACTAAGCATCGACGCGTTCTAAATAGAGATTTGTTGTGAGAATTGCCCATATCGGTAGCAACAATGCCTTTATTAAAACATCAATACCAAGAATCGCCACCATAACCCATGTGCTAAGGAGCTGCGGCAGCAGGATTTGAATGTCAGCACCGATGATGAGTGTCAAGAATTTTAGCGGAGAGAGCGCGCCTTGAACCGCCGCGAGATCAGAGATAAACAACGAAGATCCCCACAATATGGTACCCATCAACACAGAGTCAATCACCGAAATTATCCAACCCGTCAAAAGATAAATTCCGATGAAACGCCATTTTGTACCGTGGACTAAACCCCAACTCCTCCGAAGAACGCTCACAACGGATCTATTGTCTTCAAGGATAAGGCACGGATTGTAAAGGCTAATCGCCACAAGAAAGTAGAGTGTAAGGGCAGTGAATATGTAATAAAACGGAGTCATTAATAATGTTAGGGACAAGAAATCTGTAGGTATTATTGACCAATGCGCTATTTTACCGATCACAAAGTCATTGGAATAGTCCTGGACGAGCGAAATGACAAACATAACCAAAACAACAAGTATTAATATCCCTAAGACCGTCCATGCCTTCCGTCCCGTCTGCTGCCACGCCTCGCGTGCCGTGAGTCGATTCTGCTGCAGTCCGAACTGGTCTGAACGGCGCAATATGTGCCCGACAGCCAAGGAGAGTGGACAGAGCGTGAGGAGTAAAAGCGTCATAGGATTTCGGGGTGAGTCCGCCGGTCGGTCAAAACTTAACCGCCACATCCAAGTTGCAATTCCCTTATCGTCGGTTAAGCTAACAACTGGAGTTGGAAGAAGCATCCACGTATGTCGTCCAGGTGGGAACATAAAACTTACCAACTCATTCGTCCGAGGTTCTTCAGAAGCATCTTCTGAGGAACCTGTGTTAGGCTTCCAGTTCAACTCGGTAAAGTCCAAAGCCTCGCTTTTAGGGACCAAGAATTCATAAGATGCCCCAAAATTCGTGCTAACTTTGCTTGTGAACTGTGTGTCAAATTCGTTTTCAGTGATTTCGTCAATCTTATCAGTATGAGCGTGCAAAGACCATAAAATCACCACCAGATATGCTGGGATAGCGATGATGGCGACAGGAAGCATAATACGCCAGAGAAGTCCGCAGTGAGAACGATACACGGAGAAAACCGTTCTTAAGGTTCCGAGCGACTCAGTCATCAGAGTGATCGAACCCATAACTACTGTTAATTCCCTTCCAGCTGCGCCTGTCCATTAGAACTCGCTGAGCCGAGCCAGAGTTTGATAGCAGGACTACTGGCGATACGTCGTTGCCCGACCGACGCGTTGATGACAACGGTATAAGGAACGGTTTGTTGTGTGCCCACGAAGGGATTGCGCCGCAACTGGTTGCCACTCCTGCCGGTCGTAATAATATTCGGCACAAGTATCAACGTGGCTTCGTTCTTATTCCTTCGGAGTAAGGTGTTCTGTCGTTGGAGCCGCACCCCCAAAGGTAAACCAACAGCGGTCAAGTTCAGGTTTTGCCTATTGCCGCTTTGTCTCGCAACTTTGACAGTGACATCAATCCGAGAATCTGGAGTTACCACAACCTCCTCCAGTTCCGTTGACAGTATAATAGGTGAGGTTTCCGTAATGCTGACCACAACGTTCTTGCGTTGAACGGTCTGATCGTTGTTCTGAATACGATAGATCTCAACGGGTGTCGCGGCGCGATGGAATTCATCACCAGTGGCAGTTGTAACAGAGCCAACAACTTGAACGACAGAATTCGCTAAATCGGCATCCGGAGCAGCTGTGAGGGTTATGTACCCCTCCGTAACACCAGTACTGGAAAGAATCGCACTCTCACTGGCGGTGATGTCCGACGGTAAGTTCTCAACGGACAAGAGTATCGGCTCTGTAAATCCGACACGACGCTGCAGCGTCACCTCCAATAGGACAGTGCCACCGCGCCCAATATTCGGATTATCGGGTGTCACAGAGATAGCGAAATCTGGGGTCGTCGGACGGGCATCTAAGTGGTAAACATACCCGGCACCTCCGTTACCAGTGATGTCCTCAATACGGACGGCGTATACACCAGGTTCATCGAAACTGTAATCAATGATAGCGTTGCGCCTTCCACCAATACCAGCATTATTTGCCAATACCTCACCACTTGCATTGAGCAGGGTAAGCGATGGACTCAGGGGTGAATTGAGACGTTCCGCGGAGACAGTCAAGGAGTAGCCCCCTATATCTGCAAAAAATCCCCAGGGTCCGTATCCATTTGTGACCTTCACCAAAATCTTGTTTCTACCCTTAGAGATCGGCAGCTGGATCACATCATCTGCACGGCGTAGCGGGCGATGGACGTATTTACTGAAAACGAGGCGGTCATTCACCCATATCTTGATAGTATCGTCTGAACCGAGCGATAAGAGATAATTCTGATCCCGATCAGCGTCGAGATAGGTTAAGGCATAGCCCGTTACATCGTCTTCAGGGACATTTGAGAAGACGTTTTCACCTCTACTCTCAGTTTTATACCACCCGATCTTTCGTCCATCCTTGCCGATGTATTCCTTGTTAAAATCTATCTCCGTTTCAGGGGGGTAAACGGTATCAAACCCTGTCTCATCAATGTTATCAAACGGGAAGATCACCCACCACGGACCGAGACTTGTCCCTTCTGAAATGGTAAAGCGGTAGTAGTCCGTTTCACCAGGTTCTGAAATGCGTCCACTGATCGCGCCGGGCGTTGTGATGTGCTGCGCGTGTTCAAGTTGACGGGCAATCAGTTCACCTAAACGTTGCGCCTCTTGCGCAACAAAAGCGATGATCCGCTCACGTTCGGTCGTTGTAATGTCTGCGTTCTCTTTATTCGACATGCGTGTAATCGTGCTTTCCCACTCCTCGGCAGAGAGTGCACGATTGCTCGGTGAACGGAGTTCATGGCACGCTGTACATTTCGCTTGAAAAAGGATTTCGGACTCAGCAAACTGAGGCGCGATCTCTTTCGCAACTGTTTCATTCTCGGTGGATTGAGCCACGACATTTTCCTCGATAACTTCTGGGTGCGTGTTAACAATGAAGGGAAAAATGCCGTAAGGCGTACGAATTTGCTTGAGTCCAGGCTGCTCATCACCAGTCAATTCCACCTGCCACTCGGTTTCAGGAAGATTTTCACCGCCAATAACACATTGAACAACATTGACTTCGGCAGGCGTGGACGGTCCATAAAAGCGTTTCGCCTCCTCTTCCAGCAAGCGATCTTCATCAGGAAGTGTTCCACCAGCAGGGAAAAGGTAGGTATTGTAAGGGAGAACACCACCCGTTAATCGGTAAACCGAATCCGGATTGCCGCGATGTAACAAATCTCGGATGCGCAGTACATAAGGTCCGTCAGCGGGGAGTGTAATATCAAGAAGCGGATCCAGACTGTAGAAACCGTTACTTCGTGCCAACTCAACCCCTTTTTCATCGAAAAGAGAGAGCGTCGGATTGAAGAATTGTTGACTAATGTTATTGAGACGATACGCTTTGACGCTAAACACGCATCTTTCTCCCTCGACTCCCTCAAAAACGTAATAATCTTCGTCTCCACCCGGATTAATGAGTCCATTGATGAGGGTCGGCAATTCAATAGTGGTAGCGGATTCCGGGGTATTATTCGACTCCGTCTCAAGAATGTCAGGCGTATCACTAACCTCAAAGGGCCATGCGGTGGAGGTGCCGTGTTTACCGACGACCCGAACCTCACGTAGTCCGATGGGCGCATCCGGTGCGATAGATAACGCCGCGGTTAACCCACCACTGGCTCTCGCTGCCGATGTGAGATAGGCGACAATTTGGGTCTCCGCTTCCGCACTGATTTCCGCGCCTTTTTCCGTAATCATCCGCTGAACAGTCGCCTTCCACTGCGCCGGAGTCATCGATCGATTGTTTGGAGAACGGAGCTCGTGACACTGTCCACAATTCGCCTCAAAAACAGGCTTATGCGTCTCATCGACCTCACCACCACTCGGGTGAAGTTGGGCAGTAATACCGGTTTCGCCCCCAATAATGAGGGTATGCGCCCCTTCTAAATCCGAGCCTTGGATGGCAACCTCAACAGTCGTGCCGGGTTGTCCGCCCGCTGGAAACAGCGAATTGAGTCGCGGGGCACCTTGAGCGAATACAGGGACACCAATTAAAAAAAGGAACAGAGCGAAAAGCATTTGGGCTATACTTGCAAAACGTAAGCACCTCACCAAAAAGGACATTGTATGGGTATGCATTGTGAAGGTCCTCCAAAAAGGCTATTCCTCAGAATCCGTGAGTTCGTGAGTTAAAGCACGTGTACGGAGATTCCAGAGTCGGGCTTTGCCATCACGACCCCCCGCCGCAACAAACGCGCCATTCGGGCTGATCCGCACGGCATAAACGGCATCCGTCGGTTCATCGAAGGTCGCGTAGCGGTTGCCGGACCGAAGATTCCAGATAATTACCGAAGCATCCGCACTACCGGACGCGATCATCGCTACCCGATTATTCGCTTGCCGAGGTAATACAAGCCCAGAATCCACACTGTAGACAGGTCCCTGATGTCCGTTGTATTCACGAACCAAAACCCCCGTCATTTCCAATGAGTCTCGTCCCACAGCAATTTCATCGTCATCTCCTACTGGCACAACACGCCACGTCCGAACAGTATCATCAGCGGAACCAGAAACTATGACACCTTCTCTGGCTGAATATGCGAGACTATACACTGCATCATCGTTGGCATCAAAGTTCACTAAAACGGTAAAGGTCTTCGGATTCCAGACCTTTATAGTTTTATCTTCACTACCAGTGACAAAGTAATTGCCTGCTGGATGGTACAAGGTGCAGAGGACTCTACCAACATGTTGGGTAAGCCATTTAGAAACCTGATCGTCTATGGAAAAGTCGCTACCTTCCAGTGGTGTTAAGTCGATAACAGCACTATACTCATCCATGCTGGCAGTGAGTAAAGTTGTGTCACTTGGGCTGAGCGAGATGGATTCAATGGTATCACCGTGAATCTCAAAACTGTTTATCAGTTCTTCAGAGATGACATTCCAAACGCGTATCTCACCGCTTTGGGAAGCCAAACCGCTGCTCGTATAGAGGGTTTTACCATCTGAGGAAAACGCGAGACTCCTCACCTCACCGACATGCGGTTCATAAGTGTAAACGACGCGTCGCGTCTCCAGATCCCAGAGTTCAACCCACTGATATTTTCCAACAGCGAGGGTCTTGCCATCCGGGCTAAATTCAAGTGACCAGATCGGGGATAGCGGTTGGTCTGCAAAACCGATCGGTATTGCAAAGATAATATAGGATGCTGCTATCAGAATCCCTATGTTACGGAAAATAACGAAAGAGATGCGAAGCATAGGTACTTACTCATCGTTAGTTATCGGCAAGAATAGCCGTCAGCCATCAGCCGTCAGCAAGAGGACTCCCCTTTATGAGGAAACCTCTTTACTGATAGCTGATAGCCGACAGCCGATAGCCACTCTAAGCAAGAACGCCGCGAACAGGTCTACCACCTCGTGAGAGGACAATGCGGACACCATCCGGGGATTCCAGATGCTCATTATAATCAATACCGAGGGACCGGTAAAGCGTTGCCGACAAGTCTTCGGGACGCACGGGCGTTTCTGCAGGCTCAATGCCAAGCGGATCTGAGGCACCGATGACCTGTCCACCTTGGACACCACCACCCGCTAACATAATCGAAAAGACACGGGAGTGGTGGTCGCGTCCAGCGTTGCGGTTAATGACAGGTGTCCTGCCAAATTCACCCATTGCAACGACGAGCGTCGTCTCCAACAATCCACGATCGCTTAAGTCTCCGATCAAGGTAGCCATCGTCCGGTCAAAGCCGTTGAGCTTACCCGGCAATGATGAAAAGATGTTGTTGTGGTTATCCCATCCACCGTTACTGACAGTGACGAAGTTAACACCTGCCTCAACGAGCCTTCTGGCGAGAAGACAACTCTGTCCGAAGGTGTTGCGTTGATACGCATCGCGCGTTTTGTCCGACTCGTTGCTGAGATCAAACGCAGCACGGGCATCCGTGGAACTCATTAGGTTGTAAGCAGAGGTATAGAACTCATCAACTGCTTCAGCAGCTGGATTGCCTGCTTCATATTTCTTGAAAGCGGCATCAACAGCCTCACGCAATGAACGCCGCCGTTCGACGCGTTCATAAGAAACCCCTTTAGGTGGCTCTAAATCGCGCACTTTAAAATTCTTACTCGCCGGGTTTCCACCGGGTGAGAAAGGCGCAAGCGACGCCCCTAAGAAACCTCCGCCACCATACGCAACTGGCGCAGGCACAGCGATATAGGGTGGCAAGGCACTTCGCTGCTCTTTGAGCTTGGAGACAACAGCACCGTATCCTGGGACAGCAAAACCGGGTAAAGGTTGATAACCTGTCATCATATAGTGGGTCCCCCGCTCATGCGCTGCCTCTGGGGAAGTCATCGAACGGATGATGCAGAGTTTATCGGTCTGCTGCGCGAGTCGAGGGAGATGCTCGCTGATCTGGATACCACTGACGTTTGTCGGTATCGGTTTGAAAAGCCCACGAATCTCTTCAGGCGCATCCGGTTTGAGATCCCACATATCAAGGTGGCTCGGACCGCCACCTAACCAAACAAGAATAACAGAGGTAGCAGTTTCTTTCACCCGAGATGTAGTTCCAGCTTGCGCTTTAAGTCGGAATAGATCCGTGAGACTGAGACCAAATAAGCCGAGGGCACCAGCCTTGAGAAAATCTCGGCGGTAAAACCCTTCGCAATCCGTGTGTATGCTTCTGTTTTCTGCCATGGTTTTTCTCCTTAAGTTCGCGAGGGGCGTTTCCGTAACCTTTTCATCCATCTTTGCGCCTTCGCGATGTTAGTGTCAAAAGGCTCTTTCATCTCAAAATATTCTGTATGTCCTGCATATATTTGATGCCAATCAACGATGCATGGCATCCTGTTTTGAGTAAGGGTATGCATCAGAAATGCCCGAACTTTGGCACGGGTATCTTGCGGCGCATTGTCAATAGCATGCTGAATGTGTTCATCCGTAACAACCCGTTGCATCTGTCCTTGCTCCTGAAGCGCGTAATAGAGTCCACTTTCAGTATGGATATTATGATATTCTAAATCTTGACTTTTAATCCAAGCATCTTCCCAATCAAGTTCTTCTTCAGCAATGAAAGCTTCAAGCAACCATTTCTTGGCAGCCCAATCAACACGATCAATGACGTTTTGCCAATCATCCTCAAGGTCATCAAGGATAGTTTCCCATGCTGAGAGCACCCACTCGGTCTCTTCGTCATATTCAGTAATGAACGCTTGAACGAAGTTCAGATATTCTCGCTGCAAATCGATAGCGGAGATCGTCTTTCCAGATTTCAGTTCAACACGCCACATGAAAGTATGATCACGTGAGATGTGCCGAATCGCGTACACCGGGTCGGCAAGTTCAAAACCGGGGAGCGGCAATTTTTCCCCATGCATCTCATGAAACATTTCAATAGCAGTGAGCAAGAGTGCTGTAGTCCCTACCTTCAACGCTGTTGCGTACTCCGACATATTGGAGTCCCCAACGAGGAGATGGAGACGACGGTATTTCGTGTAATCGCTAAGCGGTTCATCTCGCGTATTGATGATTGCTCGACTGAATTGGATCCACTCATAAATTTCAGTAACGATGTGATCGGCACGTTGCGAAATTTGATAGTGCTGTTGCTCACCGAGTTCATCCTGAAAATCACCGAATTCGATCATCTCATCATAAGCACCAACTCTGCCCGCGCCCGCGTAAATCTGACGAGTAACGAAGAAAGGCATGAGTGTCGGAATAACGACGCGGTAAAAAGGAACATCTCGACTGATTTGGAAGTTTTCATGACATCCGAAGGTCGCACCCGTAAAATGGTCAATATTGTTTTTGAAGAAAGCCGTAGGCAACCCAGTATCCGTGAGGATATTGTTGATGATACGTTCAATCGCTTTATCATAAGCAATGAGGTCAAAGAGTGTCGCACATTCAGGCGTAGCGTACTCAAGATGCCCCATATCAATGTAGAGACGACCGCCATTGAAGAGGAACCCACCATTACCGGGCGGTTCGCCCCAATCTCGGTAGTGAATGTCGCGCAGACCGAGTTCCAAAACATCGAAAACGTAGTCACGAACACGCGCAGCGACACCCTCAGAGGTGCCACGAACCCGTTCGGCATCGGTCATACATCCAAATTCAGTTTCAATTCCAAAAATGCGTTTCTTCATGAGTGGTTGTCAGTTTGCCTCGCAGTGAGAGTTATCAGTTAAGAGACTTCTTAACCGATAACTGATAACTGAGTACTGATAACTATTCTTCCGATAACTATTGCAGTGCAGTTTCAATTTCTTCAGAAGCCAACAGCCGAAACTTACTTGTCCCGCGTTGCGTGGTTTCCAAAACCCCTGCCTCAATTTCGCCATCTTCCCGTGCAGCATTAACAATCTCATGCATCTGCTCGGTATCTATCTGAGTGTTTTCCAATTCAGCATCTTCCGGTTCCCGCGAACTCAATTCTTTACCGACCGCCCACGTTTCTAAACCCAACTGGAGCGCAGCAGTCAAATTCCTGTCGGTATCAGTAGACGCAGTAGCGAGGTAGTTTTGCATTCCCTCTTCGATCGCTCCTGTACCACCAATAACAGTAGAGGTCATGTCTGTCCGAACATTTCCGTCATAATTGATACAGGTAAAACGGTTTTTATCAGAAGTGCCGCCGAGTTCGGCAAGCAACATTTTAATAATATACGCCTCACCGACGATGGACTCAAACGCCTGTTTGAAGGTGTGCGCCAAGACAAAATTCGTGAGTCGGTGCAGATTTACATCTTCGGTGGCGTTCTGAAAACCCTGGACGCTGGCAGTATCCGTAACAAGCATCCGAAGACGCTCAATATCAGCAGGGTGTCCGATTGCGGAGAGGGCAATTCGGTCGTGTACCTCAAAAATTTTGCGTTGTCCTCTGCCGATAGTGAGGAGCACCATACCCTCATTATAGGTAAGTCCTACAACAGGACTCCCAACCCGGAGTTGGTCTTCAATGTAATCTCGTCTGTCCTGGATCGCTTCTATCCAGCGATACGGTTCATCTCGCATTTCTTAATTATGTGCCTCGCAAGAGAGTTGTCGGTTATCGGTACGGTTTTCTACGAAAAACCTTTAGGTTATCGGTTAAGAGAAAGACTTGATGATTTAGGTTTCCCTCTTAACCGATAACTGACAACCGTTATTGGGTCATTTTAATCGCTGCCCACGTTTTCAGAAGTTTTCCTATTGGGGTGATGAGCTCACGAACTATTGCCGTGTCATAAACCTCGACATTTACAAGTGGATCTTCATCACCGCCGCTATTTCCGCCAAGGATATAGATTTGCCTATCTATTGGCTGAGCCCCATGACCATCTTTACCGGTCGGCATGTCCGGTGCCTGAGTCCAACGATCGGTTTTGGGATCGGAAATTTCAATCGTTGGTAAATACAAGTAGGGTCCCTTGTCTCTGAAACCACCACCTATTATATATATCTTTCCATCCACAACACTTGCCGTATGAAGTGATTTTGGGGTAGGCATCTCTGCTACATCCTTCCAACGATTTGTTTTTGGATCGAAAACCTCAACACTGGAAAGAAAAGGACCTGGATGATTTGGAAGCTGGGGCCACCCTACCCCACCCATAGCGTAAATCTTTCCATCCACAACACTGACTGCAGCACCAGCGCGAACATGGTTCATATTTCTGGCTTTTGCCCATGTGTCAGTGACTGGATCATATACCTCCACGGTTTTTAGCCGTGTCGGTTTCCCCTCCTTAAAATTAATGGTTGCTGTTCCACCGATGGCATATATTTTTCCATCCACAACACAGGTAACAGTCTGTCTGGGTGCTGACATGTCCGTTTTCCGCGTCCACGTGTCTGTAACTGGATCGTACATTTCCACGGTTGGAAGTTCTTTAGCATCCCATACTCTAACTTTTCTCCACTCACGCTTAATCTCATCAAAGACATCAATCTCAAATCTCTTCAGTTCCGTTCCACCAATAGCGTAGATTTTTCCGTCTACAACCGAAACAGATACACCCGTGCGGGCTGTCAGCATATCTGCTTTTCGTTCCCATGTATCGGTTTTAGGGTCGTACATTTCGACCGTTGAGAGGGACAAGTTTCCAAATCCCTCAATCTCGCCCCCTATTGCGTATATCTTTCCATTTACAATACATGTACCAAAACCGGAGCGCTGTGTCGGCATATCTGCTTTCCGCGTCCAATTTTCCTCGGCGGCAAGATTGACAACGCTGATAACCAACAACGCGCACAAAATCAGGATTCCGAAGGTCAAATGAGTTTTCACGGTTTACCTCTATTTAAGGTTGTGCCTCAGCGTAACATGCTTCCAATTCATCATCGGAAATATCCTCAACGCCAATGCGTGTCACAGTTTTGATATTTGGAAAAATTTGTGCCCTCGCGTTGTAACCGCTCGTCGCTGCATCATACTCGCTCGCGGTGTCTAAAAGCCGCAAAATCGTGATAGTCGCCTGCCGTTCATCCATCTCCTGCAACGGTGTATCTCCAAACCGAGAGAGGTAACGTAACACACCCCGGATCCAGATGGAGCCAGACCCAGTTGTGGCAAAATTGACGTTCTCAAAGTGCGCACCGAGTGCATCATAAAAGAAAATCTTTCCGCCATTCTCCTCATCGGCGGCACCCAAGTCATACAACGCAAAGATCGGGATAACGCCCCCGATGCCTTGGAGTGCCATAGGCAGATTGTCTCGAATGAGCCGGGACAGCATTCGGAGTTTACCTTCGAGGCTTAACTCTTGAAGTTGACTGCGGCGAAAGTATTGGAAAGAATGCTCCAATACTCTGGCAATCTCATAAGCAATTGCGGGAGAACCTGAAATAGCAAGCACAGAATGCTTATCAATCTGTAAAACCTTTTCCGCCCGATCGTAGATAACAGAGGTCCCAGCAGTTGCACGCCGGTCGCCTGCGATCATGACACCATCCGCGTAGCGAACAGCCACAACAGTTGTACTATGTGCTATCTCAATATCAGTACCGTGCTGTGCGGCTTCGGATGGCAAATCTATCTTCAAGGAATAGTTCGCGTGTTTTAAGAGGTTGAGGAAGTCGCCTTTATGGTTCATGACCTCCTTTAGCGCAAACTCTTCATGCTCCACGCCCATTCGATTCAAGAAATTGCCCTTATCGTTCATCACTCCCCCGTTCTTTGGCGGTAGCGTCGGGATTGGTCTTTGTCAACACGACGCATGCGTTTGAGCAGCTCCTGCGTATCGGGTCGACTGACTTTCTGCCGCTTTGGCCCTTCATTATCGCCATCGCCATCACCCGGACCGATGGGTTTTGTGTCTCTCTGTTTGCGTTCGAGCTGTGCAATCATATTGGCTGCCATTCTATTTCTCCTTTTTAGTAGTTATCAGTACTCAGTTATCAGTACTCAGTTATCAGTACTCAGTTAAGAGGTGTCTTGTGGCAGTACCACTAAAAATAACCGACACAAGTGTTTAACTGAAAACTGAAAACGCAGCGTACTGACAACTGCTAACTATTCCTGACGCAATTTTTCAATAAGAGTTTCAACAGTCGGCGATTGATCAAGTGCTTCGTTATACTGACGGGCAATTTCTGCATCGGCGAGGGCATCCAGATTAACTTCGCGGGTGCGTCCGTTTACAGTGAAGGTGATACTATCCCATTGAATCGCTTTTATAGAACTACCGAATCGATCAACAGCGCGCCCACGGAAGTACGCCCGCGTGCCAGCAGGCGGGTTATGAAGTGCAGCATCAATCTGTTCATCCGTAACAACACGCCGCATCGGAATCCCATAGTATAGCCCTTCGTCTAAGTCAATATTATGGTATTCCAAATCCAAACTTTGGAGCCACACGTCATCCCACGCAATCCCTTCTTCTTCAATAAAGGTCTCAAGCAACCACTTTTTCGCAACCCAATCAAGTCGGTCAATGAGAGACATCGGATCCGTCTCAAGCGCGTTGAGGGTATCCTCCCATTCGGTGAGTACCCAGTCAGTTTCAAATCCTACATCTTCGCTGAGATATTTCTGTGCAAGTGCAAGGTACTCACGTTGATGGTCAATGGCGGACATTGTTTTCCCTTCTTCCGTCATCACCATCCATCGATACGTCTGGTCATGCGATATAGTCTTAATAGTATCAATCGGATTGACGAGTGTTAGACTCGCTGGAATCCTCCGTTGTTCAATCAAAGTAATGACGAGCGCTGTCGTACCGACTTTAAGCGCCGTCGCGTACTCGGACATATTCGCATCACCTGCGATGCCGTGCAACCTACGGTATTTAGACGCATCCGCGTGCGGTTCATCTCGCGTGTTGACAATGGGACGATTGTGCATCGTATCCACGCTCGCCTCCACGTGAAAGAAATCGGATCGCTGAGAGAGTTGGTAATGTCCCGGTGTTGCGAGTCCTGCTTCCGTTTCAATACCGAGTTTCCCTGCCCCAGCAAAGATTTGGCGAGTGATAAAAAACGACATGATGCCCTGTTTGAGAGTCTCAAACGGAACTTCGCGTGCCATCAGGTAGTTATCGTGGCAACCGTAACTATGCCCGTGAAAATCGGTATTATTCTTGTATAAAAGCACCCGCTTCCCGAGTTTTTCGCTTCGGGTTTCGGCGCACCGCTGAAGAATACGTTCCCCTGCTTTATCGTGCGCGACGAGATCAAACAGACGACTGCACTCAGGTGTGGAATACTCCGGATGCGCATGGTCGTTGTAGAGTCTCGCGCCATTGACAAGGATGTGATCGCTCTTAATTTCAGCAAAAGAGAGCCGCTCTTTCGTATTACGTTCCCGGTCGCGTTCCTCTTCCTCTTTTTCGTCAGGGTGATTTGAAAGTGAACTCGCGCGAAAGCCGCGTTCATCTCGAAATGGGTCTTCCCCGCGGTAGTCCCAGACCGGTCGAAAATCCTCCTGGCGATAACTTTTTATTAGCTCAATCGACTGCTTGACGGCATCAATGTGCGCTTCATTTTCGAGCGTTATTCCGTATTCAGTTTCAATCCCAAAAAGTCTTTCCATTTGGCTATCAGCCATCAGCCATCAGTGGTCAGCCGTCAGCAAGAGGGACTTGTGGCAACAACGCAAAGGATAACAGCCACAGCGTTCTTTGCTGATAGCCGAGAGCCGAGAGCCGTCAGCCATTCTTGCCAACGGCTACTTCTCTGACAACCAATAACGCCTCCTAAATGACACGAGAGCTAGATGCTCTGCGCCGCTCCTGTTTCTCAGCTTTGATAGGCGTAACTTTAACAACATTCGCTGGATCGTAATCAAGGAGCTTGAGCCAATCCTCTGTTGCTTCAGTTGGTGGGAAAATTTCGCTTTCTTGATACTCCGCGGCAAGCGCATTCAATAGGTCTGCACGCGAGATGCCACTCTCTTTTTCCGGATTCTCAATCGCACGCTTGAGCGCGGACTCCTTCGCACGCTGGACAATCGACTCAATGATAGCACCGCTGCACAGATGTCCCCGATAGAGAATATCCCGTCTTCCACTCCTGAGAGAAACCTCAAGGAAACGGTTGTCCTCGTCCTCGCGGAACATTTCATCAACCACCTGTTCGATTAAATCAGTCACAGCCTTCTCAGCAGGGATAACCTCGGGTGGCGTTTCACCCTCTACTGGTGCCGCTTCACTCTCTCCATCAAGCAACAACTCTGAAGCGATAGGCAGCTCAGGTGTGAAATAGATGCGGAAAATGTCTTTCGCAGCGTCCGCATCTGGACGCGTCACTTTAATTTTCCTATCAATGCGACCCGGACGCAAGATAGCAGGGTCAATCAGGTCCGGACGGTTCGTCGCAAGGATGATAACAACATCCTGTAAAGATTCAATACCGTCCATCTCTGCGCAGAACATCGGGACGAGCGTATTGGAGATGCTATGGGACCGGAGTGCACGCCGTGTCCCTAATATCGACTCCGCCTCATCTATAAAGACAAATGCGAGCTTGCCATCTTCCTTTTTCTCACGGGCAATCTGAAAAATCTCTCGGACTTTCCGCTCAGATTCACCGAGCCACATATTAAGAATCTCAGGTCCTTTAATGTGTAGGAAACACCCCTCAACATCTTCTCCGCTCTCCTTTTGGAGCCGCTGCGTTAAGTTGTAAGCGGTCGCCTTGCCGATGAGCGTTTTGCCACATCCCGGCGGACCGTGAAGGAGGAAACCCTTCGGCGCGCTATATTGGAACTGTTCAAAAAGTTTAGGATGTAGGATCGGGAGTTCAATCGTATCTTTAATGCGTTGGATCGTATCGTCAAGTCCTCCTACCTTCGACCACGGTATGTTCGGTACCGCTTCAAGTGCGTAGGCATCTGTCTCTGTGACAGGGAGATGTTCAACCGCAACCCGGAAGTTAGCGTCAATCCGAACTTCATCGCCAGGTTTTAGTTTCGCATCCGCAAGGTCTGCGGAGCGTTCGAGGATGACTGATTGGGCATTCGGTTCTTGACCGATACGGAGCCGTCCATCTGGCAGAAGATCAGCTATCTTTGCAATAGGACCAGCATCGTTGTATCCGAGTTCACCAACAACGACAAAAGCATCATTCAACAGGACACTAAATCCCTTTTTAAGGTCGGCTGTCTTCAACTCTGGATCAATATTAGCATAGTATTCGGATCCACCGACGATAACGCGGGCGATGTCCTCCTTGGGCAATCCAAGCAGAGTCCCAATGCGGTTCGCGGGGGCGGTCAGCTTTTCAATCTGTTCCTCCATTTCTGCGTGGATACGGAGTGCTTCCTGCTGAATCGCGTGAATCCTTTCCTGAAATTCACCTTCATCACTGAGGATAGAGCGACGAAGCTCAAGGAGCCAGCGACGGCGACGATCATCCACCGCGGTCTCAGCAATAATGTGGTGAATCAGTTGCAACGAATAGCCAGAACTCGTTTCCTCCTCTTCAGGGGCGAGTTCTTCTTCGAGTTCCTCGTCATCTTCAATAAACAGGTCATTCCCATCAGGGGCTGCGCCAATATTTCTACGATTCTTCTTATCGTACATGTGAACGTCTCCTCACACAGAAGCGGATGACTTTACGATAGAGTTTACCACAGTGCCCACAATTTTACCAACAATTATTTAGATTCTGCCTAAATTGAGGAAGACTGCGATAATTTTCAATAGTTTAGCACAATTTGCCACACGAATGCAACAAAAAAACAAGTTTGAAAGGAATTTCTAATGAATTCTGTAATTTTTATACACCCCCGATCAGTAACCCCCTATCCTTCTTATCGAGAGAAATTTGGAAACTTCGTGAAGGGGACACCTCTTGGTAAATTCCACGTATTTTGATAATTCACTATAAATGTAGAGATGAAACAAACGATTAATTTGACTTTCATCAGTCTGTATGTTAAGATAGCAGCAAAATGATAGCAGGAGGACTCTTACTATGACACTGATATCTTTACTACAACATTCAATCGAACACTACGGCAGTAAACCCGCACTTGCACATAAACCGAAAGGTGGCACCTATCAGGACATCTCTTACGCCGAACTCGGCGAATCGGTGGACGCTTTCAGTAAAGGACTCAACGCTTTAGGCGTGCAAAAGGATGATCGGGTCGCAATCCTATCAGAGAATCGTCCGGAATGGGCAATCACGGATTTTGGCACGCTCAAAGCCAGAGCAGTAACTGTCCCCATGTTTTCAACGCTAACCGCGGCACAGGTCGGCTATATCCTAAAAGATTCCGGCTCAAAAATTATCTGTGTCTCTACGGAAGCGCAATTGAAGAAAGTCCTTTCTATCCGAGATGAGGTGCCGACGCTTGAACAGATAATATGCTTTGATCCGATTGAAGATGAAACGCCAGAAGGTGTTATTCAATTTGAAGCAGTGTGTGAATTGGATGGAGAGATAACAGACCACGCTGCAAGCGAAGACGACATCGCAACAATTATCTATACTTCGGGGACAACAGGAGACCCGAAGGGAGTTATGTTGACGCACGCGAATTTTATTTTTAATTTACAAGCGTGCAAATCGCTTATCGATGTCAGCGATGCAGATGTGTTGTTATCGTTCCTGCCGTTATCGCACGTGTTTGAACGGCTCGGTGGGCATTACGTGCCGCTTTTCTCCGGCGCGAAGATAGCTTACGCAGAGAGTACGTTTACGGTCGCGCAGAACATGGGCGAGGTTTCTCCAACAGTGATGCTTAGCGTGCCGAGACTTTACGAAACCATGCACGATAGAATCCTGCGTGCCGTGCAAGAGGGGTCACCTCTCAAACAGAAAATTTTCCATTGGGGCGTTTCAGTCGGTTCAGCAGTCAGTTCGGCAATTCAACAAGGAAAAAATCCGTCCGCAATTTTACAATTGCAGCAGAACATTGCCAACAAGTTGGTCTTTGCGAAATTGAAAGCAGCAACAGGCGGAAGGTTACGCTTTTTCGTTTCAGGCGGTGCGGCGTTACCACAAGCAATTGCCGAATTTTTCCACGCCGCGGGGATACTAATTTTAGAGGGGTACGGACTAACGGAAACCTCACCCGTTATTAGCATGAACCATCCGGAGGGTTGGAAGTTCGGGACGGTTGGGATGCCTGTCCCGGGCATAGAGGTACAAATCGCCGAAGACGGAGAGATTTTAACCCGCGGTCCACACGTTATGAAGGGCTATTTCAATAACGAATCCGCGACAGCAGAGGTTATCGACGGAGAGGGTTGGTTTCACACGGGCGACATCGGCATTATTGATGCGGATGGATTTGTCAAAATCACTGACAGAAAGAAGAACATCATTGTGCTCTCTAACGGCAAGAACGTTGCACCGCAACCGATAGAGAGTGAATTGGTGCAAAGTCCATTTATTGACCAAATTATGTTGGTCGGAAACGAACGCAAAAACCTCGCCGCGCTGATTGTCCCCAATTTTGACGCACTCAAGGCATGGGCAGCGGAAAACGGTGTTGCCACGGATGACCTCCCAACAATGCTCAAAACACGCGAGGTGCAACAGCAGATTCAAAGTGACATCCGGAGCCGTTTGACCGATTTCGCTGACTTTGAACAGGTGCGACGGTTCACGCTGCTTGAGAAGGAATTCTCACAGGAAGCCGATGAGATGACTCCCACGCTAAAGTTGAAACGGAATGTTATTATAGAGCGATACGGGGATGCTATTGAGGAAATGTATCCAGAGGATTCGTAAGTACAAAGGAGCAGCGGGAATCAACGAGGTGCCATTACAATCAGACCATCTTTAATTATCTCAATAATGGCAGGGGTTTCGCACATCGGTTCGCCATCCGCATATAGTAGCATCGGCGTGTCAGTCTCAATTGTTAAAGTACGGGTTTGGTGCATAGAAACAGCCGGATGTGATACATGTCCACCCCAAAAGAGTGTCACCATCAGCCGTAACACCGTTAGCGAGGAGACCGGACGAATGATGCAGACATCGAAAAGTCCATCGTCGATTTGCGCATTCGGAACAATTTGAAATCCACCACCGTATCGATTCGTGATCCCGGTCGCCGCGAGGAGGAGCGGTCCTTCATGGATACCAAAATCCCCTTCAAGGCGCACAAAAGGTGGTTCATAGTAGAATAACGTCTCCACAGCCGCGTAAGCGTATGAAGCAGTGCCTGCAAACAGCGGTGTCCCTTTCGCAGCGCGGCGACTCACTTCTGTATCGTATCCGCAGGTAGCAATAGTGACGAAATAGCAATCAGCCGTCGGCTGTCGGCTATCAGCGGAAAGAGTTGTCGGTTGTCGGTTGTCAGTATCTGGCTGGAAGGCTGGAAGGCTGGAAGGATCGGTCCCCACTCTTCCGCCCTTCCCCTCTTCCATTCCAAGCTCTTCCTGATTGCTGACGGCTGACGGCTGACGGCTATTATAACAGCGTCCTAAATCGACACGGACAGGGATGCCAGATAGAAGGGTTGCGATCGCAGCGTCAGGTTTCAGTGGGATACCAACCGCTGCAGCAAAATCGTTCCCGCGACCGCACGGAAGCATACCTAACGTTACATCCGGCACCATCGCAATGCCGTTGACGACTTCGTGGAGTGTACCATCACCACCGCAAGCAATCACCGACCGAATTCCATCAGAAACGGCTTCTCGCGCGAAACGCATCGCATCGCCAGATGCCGAAGTGAACACCAATTGTCCTTGATGTCCAGATTCGGTGAGGGCAGCATAAGCCTGTTCAGCAATGTTTTTCGCGTGTCCCTTACCGGAAATTGGGTTTGCGATGAGAATAAAATTGTTCATTTAATCACCGCGATTTTGCCGACCTTTTTCTCCGTATCAAATTCAAGGACATAGATATAAACACCCGTCGATACATCCGCGGTGTTATTGCTCGTCAGCCACCACTCCTTACGATTGTGGTCCTGATCGGTCACCTCCAACGTTTCAAGCAACTCACCTCTTGCGTTAAAGAGCTGGATACGTGTCCCGACAGGCAGCCTGTCAAACGTGATTGCCCCTTTATCCGCCACATTCGGACGCACCGGATTGGGATAGACACGTACCTGTGTCAGATCTGACACTTCTACCTCCATAATGCCGGGCGGTATTTCAAGGGGACGCGTAGAAGCACGGATAGGGTTTTCATCGATATCGCTCACATTAGACACAGTAATTTCATACTGATCCGTTGTACCAATAAGCGATTGTCCGAAGTGCTCAAAGAGTCTCTCTGTATCAAACGCCAAGAGGGCGCGTCTGCCCATCCGATCACGAATGGCAGATGCCGGATTCACACCACCAATCCGCTTCGAGGCTCGCAAGACATACCGGTTCTCGTCACCAATTCCGAGGTCCATCCGTCGGTCAAATGTAACGAGCACCCAGAAATTTCCTCGCATCGGAACCTCACTCGGTATGGCAATCTGAGATTCAGGTTGCACATCCCCGGGACGGTGATAAGCTGCACGGATTAATTGGGGCGGTTCTCGCGGTGTAGCAGAAACAGCCTCGGTGCGTCGTGTTTCTTTTCCCGCCTCATTTTTTGCCGTGATGGTGTACCAGTAGGTATTATCCTTTGTTACCTGTCTGTCTAAGAATCTTGTGACGGTGAGGTTCTCCGCGACCTTTTTATACATGTCACTTGCGGGTGTCTCCTCCTTTTCACCTTGCGCGCGGTAGACAGTAAAATAGAGGGTCTGCTGTAGGGGCGCGGTGACATCGCCACTACTCGTCTCGTCGTCCTGTTCAGCGTCCCATGTAACATGTACTGCCTTCTGCGTCAACGGTCTCGCTTCAAGATTCCACGGCATGAGTGCATCAATAGAATCCGGATCCGTTGCGAAAATGGATTCAAAGCGATAAATTCCATCCTCAAGATTCACATAAAACTCGTCAAACCCGTTTTGATTGAGATCCACCGTAAAGAGCGCAGGCGTTTCCTCCATTTTCCGATGCCAAAGTGGCCGTAACGCCGCACCATCCCACTGCATTACAAAGAGATTCGGATAGGTAGCAACAACCAATACATTAGAACCATCACCGTTCAGGTCTCCGATTGAGAGAGCGTTTCCCCTCAGCCGGTGCGGCGCAATCGCGACAGCCGCCTCGCGCGTTCCATCCGAGAGGATCGCGTAACCACGCGGCGTGTGCGTAAAAACAAAAAACTTCCAGATACGCGGTCCCGAAGGATTATCCGGTAGCGATAGTAAACCACCAACGACAAACTCAGAAATACCATCACCGGTGAGATCACCTACAGTAAATTGTGTGATGTCTTTAAGCGGAAGCTGCGTCTGCCATTCAAGGCGGAACGTATTACGGATGGAAGTAGATTCATAAACGAAAAGATCGCCTTCGCTATCCGCTGCCACTAACTCCACGCTCCCATCACTATCAAAATCGTCAATAGCAAACTGTTGCGCGAATACATTGGAACCAGCGGATTCGTTAACCAACACAGCACCCTCAACGTAGGTGTTTGTTACATTGTCATATTCAAAAATAAGGAGTCGGTCGTTGTTATTATCCGCCCCGATAATCTCTTTCTGTCCATCGCGATCTAAGTCAACAATGACACCGCCGGATAGAAAAGGAGTTTCCCAAATAATCTGGTGAGGGTACCCACCCGGCGTGGTGCTCTCAATGAGAAAGGTTCGCGCATCGTCGGTAGCGAGTACTTCGAGCAAACCGTCGCCATCAGTATCATCCACCGCCCATGTAACGAATCCTTCCAAATTGGAAAGTCCATCTACAGTCTCAAGCGTATGCGCTAATTCATATCGATTGCCACTTGGAAGGCTTTCATAGATGGCGAGGATAGCAGACTGTAACTCGGTGCCAACCATATCAGATGCAGATGGGCTTCCAACGATTTCCAGCAAACCGTCTCTGTCGAAATCCGCAGTAACACTTGCGATGTGGAGCGGTGGGATACTTAGAGACCTTTCAGTGAACCCACTCGGCGAAATATGTCCACCGACAACGTCAATCGTATAAAACGCTCCGCCGTTATCCTGTCTTGCCTTGAGGTTCGTTGTATTCTCCGCCTCAACAAAAAACTGATAGGTTCCACTGTCAAACCCTAAAGAAAGGAAATGCTCTACGCCGAGATCGGTTTTCTCAACAGGTGCGAAAGGCGCGAGACTGTCTTTCCGACGGTAATAGAGTGTATTCCGGGTGACATCATCTGTCGCCCATGTGAAAATCGTAAGTCCTCGCTCACCGTAAAGTGTCTCTGTTGCAGTAAGTGAGATAACTTGAGGCGGGGTCCGGTCTATACTCAAAACAACTTGGTCGTGCGCCTGTTGTCCATCTGTGGCTGTTGCTGTTAAGCGGACGGTGTAGATTCCCTCTGGAACGGCTGTCGTATCCCAAACAATCAGGGTCTCACCGATTTTCTGTGTAACGTCGGATTGGGTGAAAGGCGTAAACTCAACAGGGACCGTAGATGCCCCATAACTCAGCTGCCAAGAGTGAAACTTATAGCCACCCGCGGTCCCCACGATGGTAATTGAATCTGCACCGCCGCTATTCGTTTCAGGTGCGAGGATGCGCGCTTGCAATGCGCTACTTGCGAGTAGCGCGCGTTCGGCGTTCACAGTGCCTGCCCCGACAAATTTTTCATCCAATACATCACTATCCTCTTGGTAGACAGGGTCCGCCGTGTTAATGAGTATATGCCGGACTTCCTCATGCGTCAGTGCCGGACGTTTGGCGAGAATTAACGCCGCAACACCCGCAACATGTGGCGAAGCCATCGAAGTACCGGTTAGGAGTCGATACTGGTTATTAATCTGGGTACTGAGAATGACATTGCCCGGTGCCCCGATGTCCACAGACGCACCGAAATTGGACTGGTAGAACCGTTGTTGATTCTGCTCAGTAGATGCGACAGCAATAACCTTTCGGTAGGCAGCAGGGAAAATCGCGGCAGCCTTCTGAGAATTGCCAGCAGCGGCGACCAATACAACACCGCGGGCATACGCATAATCAATCGCATCCTGAATGACGAAAGAGCGGTGTTCACTGCCCCAACTCATGTTGATAATGCTCGCGCCGCTGTCAGCAGCATAGACAATCGCTGCGGCGGAGTCATCGTCCTGCATTCGAGAACTTCCACCGAGGGAGAGACCAGCGCGGATCGCCATGAGTGGACATTCCCACGCAACGCCAGCGATACCTATTCCGTTATCAGGCATCGCACCAGCAATGCCAGCGACATGTGTGCCGTGTCCGCTTTCATCAATAGGCTCGTTATCACCTTCGATGTAATCACCCTCTCCTTGCAAATTAGGGGCATCGGTAAAATCCCAACCGTAGACATCGTCGACATAACCGTTGCCGTCGTCGTCAAGATCGTTATCTGGAACCTCGCCCGGATTTATCCACGCTTTGGGTGCCAAATCATCGTGTCTGTAATCAATGCCGGAATCAATGATAGCAATCACTACCTCTCGATCCCCCTTCTCAATCGCCCACGCCTGTGGTAATTTCATCAACGGTAGATTCCACTGTTCGGGATACTTCGGATCATTAGGAACGATCGCCTCCGCTAACGTTGGGCGAAGGTAGTTATACTCGACTGTCTCAATGAGCGGACTCTGTTCATAAATACCTCTAAGCTCCACCAGTGGTGCATCAGGGGCAAACCGTAATAGATAGATACGTTTTAGGTTTGGATTCAGTGAGGCGCGTGCGATGTATGGAAAAAGCAGGTGTAAGGACTCAACCTTGTGCTTGGCGTGTAGAATGGAGATCGGTGCGTTCGCTTGCAACCGCTGAACGTCCGCTGCTGCCTCTGGGGTTAAACGAATTAGGAGCTCACCCGGAGTAATGTGGGGGACAACCTCCGCGAAAGGGGGGCTCTCTGCTTTGATTAGCGAGAACTCAGAGCAGATTAAAATTACTAAAAGTAAGACACCTAATGGTAAAATCTTAGAGCATTTCATAATGGCTATTAATTGTTGGCTATCGGCTGTCGGTTTTCAGCCATCAGCAAAGAGGCACTATGATAGGGCAGAATATTTGCATCTGCCATGTCCCGATTGCTGACCGTTCTCTCATTTGTCTGAATCAGGATTTACAGGATTGTAGGATTTTCAGGATGATACATCTCTTTTTTATTAACTGAGGGTGTTTCATAAATAATAGTTGCCAAAAGTCAGGATACTGGGTATCCTTCA
>JAPPBX010000066.1 GCA_026702755.1 Candidatus Poribacteria bacterium
CCCCTCTGGCAAGGACGCGATTGATGAGGTCATGCGATTCTTCGTCGTCAAACGCTTCCAGTGGCAGTTTGCCTGTCTTTTGTAAGGCAGCACGCTGCAAAGTGAAACCGGCTCTAATGCGGAGTTGCTCGCGCAGAAGTGGTAGGAGTGTCGAAATCGCCTGCTCTATGAAAAAGAGGAAACAGAGCGCGGCCAACCATGGAACAGCACTGTTTATAAGGTCTGCTTCGACGAGGGTGTTAACGGTTTCTCGTAGCACGAGGAGCTGGGCTGCGCCGGCACCTGCGTTGATGAGAACAAGGATTATCCACACTGTAGCGATAAAAGGCGATGTTTTCAACACTCGTGCGAACAGCCAGAGTAAGTCTCGAAATGAAGGACGGGTTAATTTTCCTTTGTCCGACATAGTTTTTTGTCTACCTCCGATATAGGAGCCTTACGTCATATTTACTTTAAATCGCTTTTCATAAAAGAAATCTGTGCGATAATAAGGAATAGAAGATTAAACAGCACCAACAAACCGACTTGGGATAACACGCTGCGGTAAGAGATCTGCTCTTCAAAAACCGGTACAGCGTCCAAATCCACCGGTTTCTGAGATAACCCCTCCCTTACAGGATAGATATGTAGGCTTTCTGGATCATCCTGATCTTCCGCTTTAATGAAGTCTATGAACGTCTGCCGATAACGACGCGCTTGTTTGACAAAATTCATATAACTCACGATACCTGTGTTCGCAAGCCCTTCCATTGCATATTGGAAAGTCGCTATTGGAGAGATTTGGGTGAGGTCGCGGGCGAGTTGTACTTGCTTAAATTGCTGGTCAATGTGCCCATCTGAAAACCGAGTTTTCGTCTCTACTTCTTTGGCAAGGAAATCTGCCCAAAGGCGCGTGGCTTTGGGATTTTCGGCAGATGCTGCCTTGCTTAACTTAGGCAGAATATCTTCGGCGTTATTGAAGGGGTCGTATTCAGCATACAACTGTCCTAATTGTGCATGTTTCTGCCTCAAAACTTCGTCAACGGATGGAATCGGATTCAGATTACCCACAAAAGTTCCGAGTAAGCTTGGAAAAATAAACGCCAAAAAAACCCAAGTGAGCAAGAGCCATACTAAGCTTGTAATGGCGTTTGAGACACGACTGGAGAAAAAAAGCCCGAGAAAGATAAAAATGGAAACGAGCAATGCAAATAACCCCACCATCCCCAAAATACGTAGCCAATGTTCAGACGCAAAGGGAATATTTCCGAAGAAATAGATGGTGAGTAGATTTATTAGGATACTTATGATAAGGGGTAGAAAGACTGTCACAAAAGCACCGAGATATTTTCCCAACAACACTTGTCCACGTGATACTGCATTCGACATCATAAGGCTCAGCGTGCCACGCGCTCGTTCTCCGGCAATAGCATCGAAAGTGAGCAAGATCGCAAAGAAACTCATCAAAATACCGATGAAGACCCAGTCGATTTTGATGCGTTGTATCACGTTGCCACCCTTATTCTGCAAGGGATACTCTAATATCCATGGAGGTCTCCACTGGTAACCTTCAACCAATTCATCATAACCGGCTCGGCTGAGCATTCCGACATTCTGCATTGTGACAGAGCGCGGTACAAATTTATCCGCGCCATCGGCACAGAAAGTCAACCGGTTAGGACGCTTCGGAATCTCTCCAGGTCCTATCAGTGCCAATTCCGCCAGCCCTTTATTCGCGAAATCTTCGATGTGATCCCTATTTTGCGCAACTTGTTGGTTATAGGTGTTAACTTGCGCGGTATAGCTGTAACCACCCAAACTGTATATTAGCGAGTTTGCCACAAACAGGAGGGGTAGTATAATTATTATTAAAGCGAATCGCAGGGTTGTGAGATTGTGGTATATCTCTTTGAATGCTATCTGCCAAATCATCTGTCTTGATTCCTCGTCTCAACCTAAATCATATCGTAGAAAGGACACATAAGCTGCCATGAATAAAACGACATTCCATGCTAATAATATCAAAATATCTATGTAGGCGCGGGATAAACTTTCGGAAAGTGAAAGCCTCCGGTCCTGGAAAGCAGGCAAATATGTTAGATCAGCGGCACTTTGATCATTAGAAAACCACGCCCGAGAAGTAAACACCTCTTTATCTTTCAAATATTCAACAATTTTACGCTTATAGGCTCTGGAGTCCTGAATAAAATTGTTATAACTCTGTCGGTCTGTCCCCGCTATTGCCCCGATAGCAAAGTGATATACATCCGCAAAGGAGATACGAGAAAGGGCATCTGCGAACTTGGCATTTCTCTCTCGTACCTCCGCAGGTTTATTGAGAACTTCCTCCACTTTATCCGCATACGCAATCCGAAGCGGTTCCTGATACCCTAAAATCTCTTGAAAGATAGAGGTATCCGCTTTGTCAACATCTCTGATAATGTAACCTTCTAACAAATGTAAGTTATGCATCCCATACGAAAAAAACGTAACAAAGCGATTAGTTCTTTCTGAATCCACCCCAGGTTCCCAAAAAATTGAATCCTGCAGGTTTTCGTAACCTCTCCGTTTGATGTAGGTATCTCGTTCTTTTCTGAACTGATCCCACACATCGCCAGCGGAACGGACAAACTCTGCCTCAGGCTTGGACTGATAGGGTGGAAATTTATCGACAACAATCGTCGCCACGTTTGAATGAACGATTGTTAGCATCACCCAAATAACCATCGAAAGAATTAAGGTTGTCGCAGGCGACTTTGTCCAAATTGACAACAGCAATCCTAAAAGATACCATGTTGACACGTACAACAGCGAGACGGCAAATATCAGCACAATATGTGAAATATCGTTCCCATCAAAAGCAGTCACACGGGAAGAAAGCGCGATGACCAGTGCCACGATTAAACTTATCAAAACAATAGGAAACAGCGATAACATCCCGCCGAGGTATTTTCCCAGCACTATCATATCTCTTGGTATCGCATTGGATAACACGAGTTTCAATGTGCCATCTTCTCTCTCTCCTGAAATTGTATTGAAAGCAAATAGAATCGCTAAGGCACTAAGTATGATTTTGAAGATAAAAACCACATCAATGGTTAGGAACATTGACAGAAAAGAATTGTCTGCCCCCCGTTTCTCCGCTGGTTCACCCATTATAGGGAAGGTGAGTTCAAAGACAGGCTTAGCCAGTTCAATGGTGACCGTATTTGCGCCGAAGTTCTCCGCCCCTACGTTAAAGATACCTAAAGGATTCGGTTTCCTGTGTGTTCTCGGTTTAATGTTGTAATAGAGATTCCATTCCTGCGCTTCCGCTTTTGCTTCTCGGACGGCAGCGTTATACCCTGTTAAACGTTTTTCGTAATCATCCACTTGGACGAAAACAGCAACAGCTGTTGAGAGCAGACAGACGATAAGCCCAATCATAAATCGGGAGGTTAACACATTTGAGACGAATTCTCGCTGGATAACAAGCCAAAGCGTATGCATTAATATGCCTCATCACCTTTATCGGTAAGAACGATTTGTGATTACAGCTCCTCTGGATAACAAGGTAAGAAGTCTACATCCCCTCGCCATCCAAGTATTTGAGCGGACTTTCGATGATGTAATCTCCTGAATCTTCAAGGAACTGTTGCACAAGGAAGATATGCCCGGCACCGATAATCAACAGAATTCGGTCGTCATCAGATTCGGTGATACGCGTCAGGTTCACAAAGATTTTGAGATTCCGAGAATACCACAAATGCCCAACCCAATTAGCTCCTGGGTACTGATCGCCGAGTCCAACACGCGCCATCTGCAAGTACTCTTGATGGTCAGCGCGTATGTCTTCAGGCTGATTGAGTCGTCTGTACATGTCGGTTATTGGTTCGTATTTCTCAGGTTCGATCCAGATTGTGCCATCTGCATCCTGCGTAACCTCCCCTTCAGCCGTAGGCGGTTGCCCCATGAGGTGCTCCTGATTGTGTGCTTTTGCGAACTTGCCAGGACTTACCAAATCCCAATCAAAATCTTCTGGAAAAAACCCGTCGGGTTCCTCAGAATAGTTTCGGAAATAATCCACGCAGTATACCTTTGAATGTCCCATCTGCTTGGCTAACCGGAACCCGATCTGGTCGCTTTCATGGCGTTTGAGTTCATACGCTCCTTTGAGATAGTCTTGATAGGTTGCGTTGGTCTCAGCGGTTCGTGAGAAATCTATCTCAAAAGCCATTTTGGTGGGTTTAAATTCTCTGAGTTGTTTAACCAATTGCTCAATCTCGCGCTGACGTTTTGGAGCGAGGACATCATCCATTTTATAATTAAAGCCATCCATTCCCGGATTCGCTAAGTGTCCGCTGCCCAGAATCATGATTGTCGGTTTTTGCGTCATTTGTTTAGTGCCTCCTGTAGATACATCTGTCTGACCATCACTTGTTGTTGTGGCGACCATAAACAACACACCTGCAAGGAGTGCCATTGTATAGGTTTTCCACTTTACTAAGACTTTCATAGAACTTTCTCCTATCCGTAAAACTATCTGATTGACGCTTACGTTGGGGTTGTTTTAGTTTGTAAAGAGACATCCAACGCAAGCATCGAAAAGGCGAATAAATCATATCCTCAATTCGTTTTCTCGGTTGAAGATTTCTCCTCTCCACCTGTCTCTAAGTATTGCAGCGGGCTTTCCAAGTGATAGACTTCGGAGTCTTCCACAATTTGTTTAAGGAATCCTAAGTGCCCAGCACCGATGATTAGCAAAATACGCTCATCTTCTGATTCCGTAATTCGGGTGAGGTTGACGAAAGTTTTGAGGTTCCGATTATACCAAAAATGTGCGACCCAATTCGCCCCCGGGTACTCGTCTCGAAGACCGATTCGGGCAATCCGTAAGTAGTCGCGGAGGTTTGTGCGGATCTTTTCATCCTGGTTTTCCTGTATGTACATGTCAACTATGGGTTCGTATTTCTCAGGCTCAATCCAGATTGTGCCATCTTCATCCTGCGTCATTTTTCCAGTAGGTGGCGACCCCATAAGATGTTCCTGATCGTTCGTCTCTGCAAACGCACCATAATCTGTCAAATGATCTTCCCGATCCTCCCGAATCATTGGATCATCGCGAAGATAATCTACACAGTGGACCTTTGGATGTCCCATCTGTTTCGCCAATCGGAATCCAATCTGGTGGATTTCATGGGGTTTAAGTTGGAAGTTGTCCTGCAGGTAACCGTTGTATTCCTCCTGAAGTTCAGCCTCCCAATTTGTATCAACTTCAACGGCTATCTTCGTCGGCTTGAATCTGGCAAGTTGTTCAGCGAACTGCTGAAGTTCGGCTTGGCGTTTGGGTGCGAGGACATCGTCCATTCTATAATTGATTCGATCTGCTCCCCAATTTGCTAAATGTCCGCTACCAAGAATCATAATTGTCGGTTTCGTTTGGTGTTTCATCAATTAACATCCTCCGTTTTTAGGTATTTGAGTGGACTTTCGATGATGTAATCTCCTGAATCTTCAAGAAATTGTCGGACAAGAAAAAGATGCCCCCCACCGATGATTAGAAAAATTCGATCATCATCAGATTCAGTGATGCGCGTCAGATTTACGAAAATCTTGAGATTCCGAGCATACCAAATATGGGCAAGCCAATCCGCACCCGGATATTTGTCGCCTAATCCAATCCGCGCATCATGTAAGTATGCCCGATGGCTCATGCGGCTTCCTTCAGGCTGGTTAATGCGTATGTACTTGTCAAGTATTGGCTCGTATTCTTTAGGTTCGATCCAGATTCTACCGTCCTTATCCCGTGTAATTTTCCCTGGGCCTATGCTGTTTCCTTGCTTCACACAGCGCAACATCAAGACGTTCAAGCGCAGAAGCATCATTCAGTTCAGCGTATATCATTACTACAGACACTCCTTACGAGGGAGATTTATCCAGAGGATAACTTAAAACTCTCTAAATTGATAATTTAATATTGAAACTTGCTTATTGAGCAAGTTTGAATATTAAATATACACATTGTTCATTTATGGCGGGCAGGGAGACCCCGCCCCTACAAGGTTGGCACCCATCAGAAATCCGAAAAAACCATAATTTATTATCTGATATTTCTCAGAAGTTATGCGAAAGCCATAGTTATCAAGGTTCTTTTGGTAT
>JAPPBX010000067.1 GCA_026702755.1 Candidatus Poribacteria bacterium
CCTCCTACCTGCAGGCGAGGTTTGCAACCTCGCTTACTGACTGCTGACTTATTTTACTTTCCACTTGACCTATCTCCCCGAAACCTGCTATCATACCCGCATGCCGAAACTCAACCTCAAACCTAATCACAAAGCAATCCGCGATTACTACACCACGCTGCAGCAATACAAACAACACGACATCACACACGAAGGTGCCGTCAGCTCACCTTTTGATACATTATTACAATCTTGTGCAAAACAGGTGAACGCCACACTCGTCCCACAATACCCAATGCGTACCTCAAAAGGGAACCGTATCGTCATTGACGGTGCAATCCTCGACGAATACGGACTCCCGCTCGGCTACTGGGAAGCGAAAGATATAGACGACGACCTCGCCAAAGCGGTGCAGGAGAAACAGAACACAGGCTATCCGCTCGACAATATCCTCTTCCAAACGCCACAGCGTGCCATCTTATACCAGAACGGACAAGAGGTCCTGGACGTTGATATTACGGAACCCACACATCTAATTGATACCCTGCAATACCTTTTCTCTTACGTCCCACCCGCCCTGGACAATTGGCAGACTGCCGTCTCCGATTTCAGGGAACACGTCCCAGACCTCGCAACCAAACTAAAGGAACTCATTGAGCAACGCCACGAAACCGATCCAGCCTTCAAGAAAGCGTTCTCCGATTTTTACGAAACCTGCCGCACCGCGATTAACCCCGAACTCTCACAGGATGCCGTCGAGGAGATGCTCATCCAGCACATCCTCACCGAACGCATCTTCAGGACTGTCTTTAACAACTCCGCCTTCACCCGCCGAAACATCATCGCACGCGAGATTGAAAATGTCGTTGACGAACTTATCCGTCAGGCGTTCAGTCGCGAGGAATTCCTCAAACCCTTAGACCGGTTCTACGTCTCCATTGAGCAAGCCGCGATGCTCTGCCAAGACTTCACCCAAAAACAGCACTTCCTCAACACGTTCTACGAGAAATTTTTTCAGGGGTTCTCCGAAGATGTGGCAGACACACACGGCATCGTCTACACGCCGCAACCGATCGTCGATTTCATGGTGAAAAGTGTAGAGCATATCCTCGAAACCGAGTTCGATCGATCGTTGTCGGATACTGGGGTTCATATCATCGACCCGTTCGTCGGGACGGGCAATTTCATCGTCCGTCTCATGCAGGACATCCAAGGCACAGCGTTAGAGGAGAAATACCGTCACGAGTTCCACTGCAACGAGGTAATGCTCCTACCCTACTACATCGCCAGCCTGAACATCGAACAAGAATTCTTTCAACGCACAGGGACGTATCTGCCGTTTGAAGGCATCGCGCTTGCGGACACGTTTGAATTGCTGGAACAGCAGCAAGGCGAACTCTTCACGCGCGAAAACACGGAACGGGTGGAGAGACAGAAGACAGCGGATATGTTCGTCGTCATCGGCAATCCACCTTATAATGCGTGGCAAGTAAATGAAAACGATAATAACAAAAATCGCAAATATGAGACGATGGACAAGCAGATCGCGGAGACGTATGCTAAAGACTCCAAAGCAACGCTCAAAAACGCGCTTTACGATCCGTATGTGAAAGCGATCCGATGGGCATCAAAGCGGATTGGAGAGGAAGGGGTTGTCGCATTTGTAACAAATAATAGCTTCCTTGACGGTTTGGCGTTTGATGGGATGCGAAAACATCTTGCAGAAGATTTTGACGCGATCTACATTCTGGATTTGGGAGGGAATGCACGAAAAGGATTAAAGGTATCAGAGGCGAATGTGTTCGGCATTCGGGTTGGGGTGAGCATCAACCTGTTTATCAAGGCAAAGCAGAATCCATCACCTTCTGGTCATATCTTTCATTATCAAACAGACGAACTATGGAACAAAGAGCGTAAGTTTGAATTTCTCAATGAACATCAACACATTGGTGCTATTGAGTGGAAATCTATTCAACCGGATGCACGACACACATGGCTCACCGAAGGACTCCACACCGAGTTTGATGCCTTCATCCCGATGGGAACTAAGGAAACGAAGGTAGAAAAAGACACAGCGATAGATGTAATCTTTAAGACTTACAGTAGTGGTGTTACAACGGGACGCGACCCATGGATTTACAACTTCGACCAAGACGCACTTGCTAATAACATGCACAGAATGATTGAGGATTACAATGCCGAGGTCGCTCGATGGGCGCAAAGGACGAACCGAAGTGCCAATCTTGATGATTTTGTGGTGTCAGATGATACGAAAATCAAATGGAGTTCAACCTTAAAACAAAAACTGAAGGGTGGACAAATCGCCTCATTTGCGGAAGCGAAAATCCGACAGTCAATCTATCGTCCCTTTACAAAATCCCACCTCTATTTCGACAGAATGGTAAACGATAGAATGCTTGTATTTCCATCTATCTTCCCTACCCTGGAGACAGAATCGGAAAATAGAGTGATTATCGTTAGCGATCACGGCTTCCGAGCAGGCTTTAATACCCTGATGGCAAATCTGATTTCTGACTCCCACATACTTGCGACTCAGGACCGCTTTCAATGTTTCCCGTTTTACACCTACGATGAAGACGGCACAAACCGACGAGAGAACATCACCGACTGGGCATTGGCAGAATTCCGAACCCACTACAGCGATGACACCATCACCAAATGGGACATCTTCCACTACAACTACGCGCTCCTGCACCACCCCACCTATCGCGAGAAATACGAGATGAACCTCAAGCGCGACCTCCCGCATATCCCTTTCGCCGAAGACTTCTGGGGATTCGCCGAGGCAGGCGCGGCATTAGCGGACCTCCACGTTAACTACGAATCCGCTCCGAAATATAATGGACTGAAATATATTGAGACACCCGGAATGCCGGTAGATTGGCGCGTTGAGAAGATGAAACTCTCCAAAGACAAGACGCAGCTGAAATACAACGATTTCCTGACATTGGACGGCATCCCTGCGGAGGTCTATGAGTATCGACTCGGCACACGGTCTGCGTTGGAGTGGGTGGTAGATCAGTATCGTGTCAAGACAGACAAACGGAGCGGCATCATCAATGACCCGAACCGTGAGACAGAACCGCGGTATATCGTTGACCTCGTCGCCAGCGTCATCACCGTCAGCCTAAAGACGGTGGAGATTGTTAGAAACTTACCTACGTTGTAAAGGTTTCTTGTGCGAGGGGTTTGTAAACCCATTCTTTTTTTAAAACGTGAGCTCCTGTAGGTTGGGTTGAGCGGGTTGAAAATCAAAGGTAGGTCTTTCAAAGGACATCAAACCTGATAGACCCGTGTATGCGTGGAGAAACCCAGCGAAACCCAACGTTCTTTACGTCAAGTGCTGGAAACATGTCGGTAGTTTGCGTTGGGTTTCGCTATCTTCTTGATTGATAGGAGGGTGTAGAGTAGTAAAATGTGCTTGGTGTGTCCATATCATTTTTTGAACTCCGCTCAACCTAACGGAAACACCCAAGCAAAAACACCTACGATGCTATGACACGTTTTTTCTAAAATTGACAGTTATGGTTTGCACCCACAGCACACAAACTGGAAAGTTTGTGCTACAAGGGTCGCAAGGTGGTTCTCGGGAGAAAAGACCTGTTATGGAACTCACATTATTTATTATCAAACTGACGTTTTTTTTAAATTAGAAGAACTATGGAGCATTCCAATGTTTAGATATTTTGTCATTTTACTCACACTCGTCGGAATCTTCAACGATGTATCCGCGCATAACAGGAAGGTAGCATCGGACGGCTGTCATAGAGAAGGTGATTCTTATCACTGCCATTCCGCAGATACAACGATAGGTTTTATATCGAACGAAGCCCGTTATTACGAAGTAGACCGAGTTATTGACGGAGACACCCTCGATTTCATCTATAGCGACCAAGGTATCATTACAACACGGCTCTACGGTGTGGATACCCCTGAAAGCCATAAAGGGACAAAACTCACGAAAGATGCGAAATCTGTATTGGAACAAGGTGGCACTACACCTGACCACGATGACTATGAGGACCTTTTGGAAACCGAGAAAGAACGTCAATTGGAACTCGGCGCAGCGGCAACGCAATACGTCGAGGATACCCTCGAAGACAAGGATGTATTCGTACTTTTCGAGGATTCTGACACATTTCCGTTTATCCAAAAGGGTTCTGAAGGGAGGTTCTTGGCGTATGTGTTTTACGCAGATGACACCGGGACTCGCATGCTAAACTTACAACTTATTGCCGAGGGGCATGCCGAAGCCGATTACCTGGACGCGCCATTCCGATACCGATGGGCGTTCATTGATGACGACATGGACGCAGTAAGGGAAAACATTGCGTCTGTAGCACTCCCAGAGAAGCCTGTAACACTTTCACCGGCATCCGTCCGTCACCACCTCACAACTTCTTGGGCAGTGCTGAAGAAACGATACCGCTAAGGTACACCGTGTGGCGCGCTGGAAGTCGGTATTTTCCATATCTTTAACCCCCTAAATCCCCCTTATCAGGGGGACTTTAAGAAGCAGTGCGTAAGTCCTGTTAATATTATCCAAACTTTAGTATAGAAAGGAAATTGATTTATGAAACATTTATTTTCTTTGAGTATTCTGATTCTCATTGTTGTCGTTTTTTCGAGTTGCGACGACCGAATGCAAGAGGCTATGAAGCCAATCACCGAAAATGTTATCGGTGATCCCGTGACGGAACCTGAGTATGCCGATGTACCGCTCATCGACGCACCCGAGTTAGAACCGGGGCTGTATCGGATGACTGTTACGTCGGGCCACGTTTTAGATGATCGTTATGTTGATTCTCTTGGTACGTTCCCGATGCCTGAGAATGAAAATGTCCTTGTTGCCGTGCATTTGTATCCGGTGGTAGAAGACTTCAGCTATGATCATTTTCTCGATGCTCAAGTCGTTGTTCGGATATACGCGAAAGATATTACGCCGCCGTTCATTGATGATACGGGTACAACATATCACATCTATCACGGTAGTGTCATAAATGTTTTCAAGAAAACTGAAAACAGTGAGATCGTTTATGCGTATGAGCCGCCAGGCGAAGCGGATTTACCTGTTTTACAAACAGCGTTTGCCGGAGGCAGCGTCGAACCGGGTCGATATCTCATGTTTATAGACGGTTACGATTATGATCCTGAAACCTATAGATTGACCGAATTGTCTTGCTTCACAACGGACGGAAAGAATTTTATTTCTGTCGTCTTAGAGAAGCAGCCGGATCTGTATAAAAAAGACGATACCCTTATTTTCTCGCGCTCACTGGCGGTTATTGTTGACGTCGGTGAGCCTCTCGGTCTCAGGACGCACACAACAGATGGCGTGCCACACAGCCACCACGATTATTCAGGTATTGCTGTCGATATATTTGGGGACCCGGGTGCCCTCGTATACGATGAATAGCCGACAGTTTTTGAGTATTGTTTTTTTGTACCCATAGGTTGGGTTGAGCGGTAAAACCTCGGTCCCCTTCTGTTCTATGGATACTCTGAACATGCCGCCCCTACGGGGCTTAGGTCTGTGAGGTCCCGTTTTTCTATAACATTCCAAGCAAATAAACCCTACGGGATTCAAGCGGTTTTTGAAGTTTTCAAGGTTTTCGCGTAGAATCCGGTTCGGTTGGGGGATTTAGTCTGGGGATAGACTAAATCCATTCCTTGTATTACATTCCGAACCTACCGGACCTGGACCCACGATGGTTATTTGCTCTAAAATTGACACTTATGGTGCGGTTGCAAACCGAACCTACCAATTTTGGATTAAAGTCCTAATTATTGTTTTTTGAGATTTGCCCAAGTGCCAACGACGGTCTTTTTGACGAGAGACGGGGCAGCAGGCACAGGAACGGGAACCGTCCACTCACTTCTGATGTAGGTCGCCGCATCCCAGTCGAGACTCTCAAGCAGCACGTTCCGTAAAACTCTTGGATCCTCCATCTCCTTGAGTGCTTGGAAAATACCACCTTGCTTGTAGCAGGCGATGCCAAAGTCTATCTTGCGACCTGTGTCATCATAGAGCCGATAATCAAAGCCTGGAACGGTTGCTCCCGTGAAGCCCATTCCTATCATCGGGAAGGGTGTCTCTTC